>JAURGV010000003.1 GCA_030833605.1 Rhodothermales bacterium | reverse complement strand
CGTACGCCAAACTCATTCCACTGGCAATTTTGATTGTTGTTGGAGCTTTTTCCGTGCAGTGGGACCATATCGCCATCAGGGAAATGCCACCATTGGCCGATATCGGAGCGGGAACACTTATGCTGGTTTTTGCCTTTGGTGGGGGTGAACTTGCATTAAATGCCACTGGTGAGGTTAAGAACCCGTCAAAAACGGTTCCCCTGGCTCTTTTTTATGGGATAAGCATTGTCTTGGTTCTCTATATGGCTATTCAAGGAGTAGCACAAGGGGTCCTCGGGGCCGAATTGGCACAGAACCTCGAAGCACCTCTAGTAGCTACTGCCGAAAGGGCAATGGGATCGTGGGGCCGGACGTTTATGTTGATTGGAGCAGGATTGTCCATTTTCGGAGTTACGAGTGGGCACATTCTAAACCATCCAAGGGCTGTGTTTGCTGCGGCGCGAGATGGATTGCTTCCCTCGAAGCTCGCTGAGGTGCATCCTCGTTTAAAAACCCCTCATATTTCAATCGTTTTTTGCGTGACGCTTGCCTGCGCGATTGCTTTGACGGGTGCGTTTAAGACGCTCGCCATCGTATCGAGTGGCTCCTTGCTTCTTCTATATTTAGGATGTTGCCTTTCTGTTTTGAAGCTTCGCAAAATCAACCCCGTTTCGAAAGAGACGCCCAATTCAAAAGGAATCTTTGTTCTCCCAGGTGGCCCTACTATTCCCATAGCAAGTACCATCGTGATTCTTTGGTTGCTGTCGAATATGACCCGCGCCGAGTCCCTTGGACTCGGCGCCCTCATAGCGGTATCCATAGCCGCATATTTCCTTGTGCGCCGAACCAGAGCCTAACCGATCAGCCTTCAAAGGCGACGCAGCGGATTGATGGGAGCGGATGGGGCGGTGAGGACGGTTTAGAACGGAACGTTCTTCTAGTCCAAACTGCCCCATCCGCTCCCTTTTAAAATCCGAAAAGACATTGCCAAGATTGAAAGAATCCCGATCCTCGTGCAAACCAAAATGCGATTGAGTGAAACCGGCAGTAGAAGGTCCCGTAAATGATCATGCTTTAAGTAATTAAGCACGTTGTTCGAAGGTCTATCCAAGGCTGAAAACTGAATTATTTCCATCAGGAATGAGTTCAGCGTAAAACTCGTCTAAACCACGAAAATCAAAAGCTTTTCAGATAGAACCCTAACAGATAATTGATCGGTCTACGAAATATGTCCACCTCTTTCTCGTCTTTTGTTCGTTCCGCCTTTGCGATCGCAATCATTTCTTTATTTATGACCTTTGACGCCACTGCGCAGCAAGTTCGCGAAGTGAGCTTTGATGAAGCGGTTCAAATTGCACTTGATCGAAACGTCTCCATTTTGAGAGCCAAAAACAATCTTGACCTTCAGGAGCTGACCATCAAGTCGGAAAAAATGGACTTCCTCCCCAACTTCAACTTGTCGTCGGGTGGAAATAGAAACTTTGGATTCCAATTTGACCAGACCAGCGGCAAGCTAGTCAACGCTTCTACGGATGGTTTTAGCATGTCCGCTAGTTCCAGTGTCAGCTTATTTTCTGGATTTGCGAATGTTGCCTCTCTGGAAGCCGCAAAATCCACCCTTGAATCGCAAGAATATTCTTTCGAAAGAACGCGCCAAACGGTCGTTTTCAACGTAGTCTCGAACTACTTAAATGTGATTCTTGCAGAAGAAAACATTGGTATTCGTCAAAAAGATGTCGAATCGCAGACGAAACTTTACGAGCAGATTGAAGAATTTGTACGCGTAGGTACGAGGGCCATTTCTGACCTGTACAATCAGCAAGCCACACTTGCGAATTCTGAGGCCCAACTTCTTACAGCAGAAAGCAATTTCCAGGTCTCGAAAACCAGGTTGATTCAAGTTCTTCATTTGGATCCCCTTACCGACTATCGATTCGTCGCGCCCGATGCTTCTGATCTTTCTTTGAATGTTCGCAATTATTCTCCCCAGGACCTACTATTGGCCGCCTTTGAACGTAGAGCGGATCTCCGTGCACAAGAGTTTTCGATTGATGCCGCAGAGCAGAATATCCGATCTGCAAAAGCTGGAAACTTACCGTCATTAAGCCTTTCAGGAAGTTCAGGATCAAGTTATACATCCGCTCGACCATCCGACTTTTCCACTCAAATGGGGGATAACCGGTCGGAGCGCATCAGCTTGAGTCTAAACATCCCAATTTTCAATCGCTTTAACACGAAACGAAATGTTGAAGCATCAAAAGTTCAGTATGCCAATGCTCGTTTAGATCTCGAAAACCTGCAGCAAAACGTAGCGATTGAAGTGCGCCAAGCCTATTTGGATTACCAAACCGCTGTTAAGCGCCTAGAGGTAACCGAAAAGAGTATGAAAGCGGCAGACCAAGCCCTTCAAGTGGAGCAAGAACGCTACAATGTGGGTGCCTCAACACTGGTTGAATTAACGCAATCCAATTCGCGATATGTGGATGCAGCCAGTCAGCGCGCTCAAGCACTTTTCCAGTTCCATTTTCAAAGCCGGGTAATCGACTATTACCAAGGCACACTTGATCCGGCACAGCCGCTTTTTAATTAAGCGACGATTCGGATTCACGATTCATTACACTCGACGTAAACGTTTACCATGGCGAAGAAGAAAAAGAACGCAACCAAGCGGCTCTTAATTATTGTGGGCGCACTTATTATCCTAGTGATCATTGTCGGATTTGTTGTCAAGGCAACAGGTCTCGTTGGTTCCGGTGATAAGGCCACACAAGTTGAGCTTGGTGATGTTGAATTGAAGACTGTCACTCAAATCGTGACTGCTTCAGGAAAAATTCAGCCTGAAATCGAAGTAAAAATTAGCCCTGACGTTTCCGGCGAGATTGTTACGTTGACCGTTGCGGAAGGGGACAAAGTAAAAAAAGGTCAACTTTTAGCTCGTATCAAACCTGATTTTTATCAGGCACAGGTCGATCAAGCACAGGCCACTGTACTTCAGTCCAAAGCGACCGAGGCACAACGCCGTGCAGACCTCCTTGTAGCCGAATCCGATCACAATCGCCAAAAAGCACTCTACGAGTCAGGAGCGATTTCTATTGCTGCCTTTGAAACCTCTGAAAACAGACTAGAAACGTCAAAAGCTACATTAGAAGCAGCTCAGTACAGTGTACAAATTTCCGAAGCTAGGCTGAAGGAATCGACAGAAAACCTTTCTAAGACAACGATTTATGCTCCTATTGATGGTACGATTTCGGTTTTGGCTGTTGAGCTTGGAGAACGTGTTGTAGGTACGAGTCAAATGACCGGTACCGAGATGATGCGTGTCGCTCGACTCAACCAAATGGAACTAGAGGTTGATGTCAATGAAAATGACGTGGTTAATGTAGCCCTAGGAGACACGGCAGCGGTCGAGGTTGACTCGTACCCCAATCGCATCTTCAAAGGGGTAGTAACCGAAATTGCGAATTCCGCCCGCGTGCAGGGCATGGGTACGCAAGAGCAGATCACCAATTTCTTGGTCAAAATCCGCATTCTTGACCCACATAATGTTTCGTTCGACCAGACGGGTGCCGATGACATTATTGATAACAACGAGGTACCGTTAGCGTCCACATCGATACCTAACTTCCGCCCTGGTATGAGTGGCACCGTAGATGTGTTTACTCATACGGTTTCGGGCGCTACTGCAGTACCCATTCAGGCGGTTACCGTTAGGGACTTTTCGAAAATCAAGAAGGAAGATGGAGCCGCAACCGACTCTACCTCTTCATCCAGTGTAAAAGAGGCAGAAGAAGATCTTCGCCGGGTGGTTTTCGTTTTTGACGACGGCAAGGCTCGCATGGTTGAAGTGGAAACAGGTATTGCTGACGCAACGCATGTTGTGGTCATCTCTGGATTAAACGTGGGCGAACGCGTTGTGCTTGGCCCGTATCAATCTGTTTCTAAGACATTGAAAAATGACGACCTGATCGAACAGCAAAAAGATCGGGGAAACACCCGCGGCCAACAGTAAAACGCTGAACTACTAAACGAAGAATTATGAAAGACCAAAGTCAGCGAAAACCTATTATTGAGCTCAACGACGTCAAGAAAATCTATAAAATGGGCTCTCAGACGGTCAGAGCACTGGACGGAGCAACCATTAAGATCTATCCAAACGAATACGTAGCGATCATGGGACCCTCCGGTTCTGGAAAATCGACCATGATGAACGTCATCGGCGCTTTGGATGTCCCTACGAGTGGAACGTATATCCTTAATGGACAAGACGTTAGCGAGATGGACGATGATGAATTGGCGGCCGTTAGAAATCGCGAAATCGGCTTCGTTTTTCAAACGTTCAACTTGCTTCCTCGGGTGGATTGCCTAGCAAACGTTGAGTTGCCCCTCATTTATTCGGGGATGTCGAAAGCCAAGCGTCGTGAGCAAGCGACAAAGGCATTGCAGAGCGTAGGATTGGGTGATCGCATGGATCACAAGCCAAACGAGTTATCGGGTGGACAGCGCCAGCGTGTTGCGGTAGCCCGTGCATTGGTTAATAACCCCTCAATTCTTTTGGCGGACGAACCAACGGGAAACTTAGACTCCAAAACAGGCGTGGAAATTATGCACCTGTTTGAAGCGCTCTATGCCGCAGGCAACACCATATTATTGGTTACGCATGAGGAAGACATTGCACAGCACGCGCGTCGCGTTATTCGACTCAGAGACGGTGTAATTGAGACCGATAACGTCGTAGAAAAGCCGACGCTTGCGAATGTTAAGGTTGAACTCGAATCCTAATCGTCTTGGTCTTAGTTCGTGCAGCGATAGGTGGTTTCATTTCTTTGAAATGAAACCACGCCTTCACTTTGCTGGATGATTACCAATTGAAAGGGAAGGCTTAGAGCGTCCAAGGTGATGCAATCCTGTCCTGGAATGCTTAGCTCGTAGTTGAGGGAGATTTCGTCGCCCGTTTTTTCTACCGACTTAACTTCGACTACGTATCCGCCGGAGTTAGTAGGAATGGCGACTAGACCAACCATTACCTGACTAAAGTCAATGTTGGGAAGCGGCCCTAAAAGGGTTAAACTATCCAATACGTTCCGAAAAGAAGCCTCGTCTCGATACACAGCTTCCGTTGTACCCCGCATGGTGCCATACTGCCCCATCCCGATCGTTTCAAAATAAAGCACAGCGTCAGGTCCGTCATCGATCGCCTTTGGCACTTCGCATGCCGTTAAAAAAAGGGGTAAAAGCAGGAAGGTTGTGAATATTCGGATCATTGTATTTATTCTGTGCATCTCGGAATCGACACTTTAATAAGGAGAGGCTTCATTTTTTATGCCGACTGAATTGACCCCTTATCTCGAATCTTTCCTGCCGCTGTTTGTAGCGATGAACTTGCCCGGTGTCTTACCCATTTTTATGGGTTTGACCGATGGTATGAGCGTTAAAGCGCGACGCAAGCTCGTGTTTCAAGCTTCCATTACAGCTTTTGCCGTAGCCATTCTTATTCTGTTTGCAGGACAGGTTATCTTTAAAACAATGGGCATTACGGTAAATGATCTCCGTGTTGGTGGAGGACTCATTTTGTTGGTTCTGTCCATTAACGACCTCATATTCGGCGATTACCGTCAACGAGGATCGATAAATGAGGATGGATCCGTTCCAACCATTGGTATCGTTCCTATTGGAATTCCACTTATCATTGGTCCGGCTGCCATTACTACGATCATCGTGAGCCAACAAAGTTTCGGTTATATACCCAGTTTAGTTTCGCTTTTCATAAACCTGGGTCTGATTACTATCGGATTCTTGGTCGGTCCACCCCTCATTGAAAAGCTGGGGTCAAGCACCGCAAAAGCCGTAGCCAAAATCACGAGCCTGTTCCTTGCCGCAATTGCCGTAGCCATGATTCGCGTCGGAATTATGGGAATGATTTAGTAGAAGCTCCGATCTATTGAACCCCAACCCGCCCCTCCACAGCACGAATCAGGGCTGCAGAGTCAAAACCTAAGCCATTCCGAAAAACCAACTCAACATTTCGAATCAAGGCTGGATTGGTATTCAAGTCACCATTTATTAAGACTAAATCGGCGGCTTTTCCAGCTTCAATGCTTCCCGTATTTTGGTCGATCCCCAATACGTGGGCGCCATTCAAACTCATGATTTGAACGACCTCACCGGCGTTAAATCCTGCTTCTATTAGTAATTCAAAGTTGCGTTGGTCTCCGTAGCCAGGTAATGCTCCACCATATCCTGTTGGGTCTACTCCAGCTGCTAAAAGACCACCGGCAGCCACAAACGCCCGCTCAAATTCTTGTGACTTGGCAAATAGTTGCGGCCACATGGCTGAATTCTGTTCGGCTATGGATGAACGTGTCTGGAGGTATTCTTTTTGCACTTCGCCCGACATCGCGTCTAATACGCGCTGTTCTAGTGGCGGACGGTTGGGTACGTACATTTCGTACACCGCCAAGGTCGACGTCATTTCCACACCCGCGTCAATCATCGTTTTAAAGGTGGCTTGAATCTCGGGACTTTTCAGATCTACATCGATCAAACTTTCCCGAAAGTCGGAAGGGCATTCATCCAAAGGCTTGTCCGAGTCGTAGTCGGTGTTGGTAAAAAACCCATGTTCGAGATTGTCAATTCCAAGTTCTACCGCCTCCCGGAAACTCACCGAACACAAATGTCCCGTTACTTTTAGGCCGTGGGCATGCGCCTCTTCGATCGCCGCTTTGAGTTCTTCCCGCGAAATCATTGTGTATGCTTTAAACCAGTCAACACCTTCTTCCGCCCAATATTTAACCACGCGACGAGCATCTTCGGCACCACGGACGCGCGTCATGTACGTATATCCTTCTCCCCCAGTTAGGTACGGCCCCGTGATGAACATGTCCGGGCCTACGCGTTGGCCTGCCCGAATCGCTTGTTTGAGTTCAATTTCAGAGTAGGGAGCATAACTTCCGGTAGTGCGAATAGTGGTCACGCCCGATGCGAGATACAACATAGGCGCCGTTTCATCCAGCTGAATGCGACGCTGAGACGTCGTATAAAACGTGTGGTTGTGGATTCCAATCAACCCGGGTATCACGGTTTTCCCTGTTGCGTCGATGCGTTGAAATCCACTCGGGATGGTCACGGAGGAGCCCACTTCGCTAATACGTCCGTTTTCAACCAAAACCGTCTGCCCAGTCCGTGCTGCCGCACCTGTACCATCAATCACCGTTGCGTTAGTGAGCGCAAAGGCGGGCGCGTCGAGCGCGACAAATTGTTTGACTCGATTGGACATTTCCTGAGCTTGGACAGCTCCAAACAAGCCAAAAAGCATCACGAAAATAACTAGTCGCTTCATTATGGTGGGGATTAAACTTGGTGTGGGTGTTCGGAAACCAAGTATACCTTTTCCAAAATCAATTCGCCACAGTTACTTCACTTCAAAGCCGGCCATCATCCCGGATTCAAGGTGTTCGGCGATATGGCAGTGCAGCATCCACTTTCCAGGATTGGTGAAATCAATCAAAATGTCTGCCGTCATGCCGGCGGGTATCAACACCGTATCTTTCCACACCCGATTTTCCAAAGCTCGCCCGTTGTACGAAAGCACCAAAAACCGTTGCCCGTGCACGTGAATCGGGTGCTGCATGGCGTGTTGAGAGTCCCGCCGGTTGTTAATACGCACCACTTCAGTCGTATTTCGCTCGAATTCCCAGTTTATGGCCATATTTTCCTTTCCGGTGGATGGCTCCCGAATTACCCACTCCACTTCTTGGCCCGTTGAACTCCAGTCCATAAACGGCATCGTACCGGTCCATTCTACCGGTTGAAAATAGGATTGGTCGGCGCGAAGGATCCATTCGACCAAAGGATTTAAGCCTTCTGTTCGAATAAAAAGGTCTATTTCTTTATCCGGATGAATCGGGGGCTTGGGCCCATAGGCGAGCATTTCTTCCGTAATATCAGGCCGTGTAAGCGTTATTTCCCGTTCTTTCGACGTGTGAATGGGTGGAAGAAGAACATTTGACGGACTTACATCGAGCCAACCCAAGGTGTCCACGTCGGCAAAAAATACGCCCGCCGCATGATCCAAAGATTGCACTTTATTGGTGATCGCAAACCGGCCAGGTTGGGCCAAATACAGGTCAGCAATGTAGCGCTCCGCAGGGGCTATGGTTATACTTTCTTCCCAAGAGGCCCACTCGAATGGGCTCAAATCTGACGCCATTATTTGCATCGAGTGGGTTTCGACAGAAACATTCCATGTGCGAGTGTTGGACACATTGGTGACATATAAACGCAGCGTATCTCCTTGGACAGCATGGAGTTGGATGGATTCTTCGCCGTTTACTAATAAAACATTTCCGAAACGGCCCATAAGCGAAAAGTTGGACGCTTCGAGTCCATACGGAATGTTGCCGCCGTCTGAAAGAGTGAGATCGTCTAGGACAATAACTTCTTCTTTTGTGACCGTTGAAAGAAAAGAATGGTCTGGCGATCGAACCATCATATTGCCATAGAGCCCAAGATCTTGTTGAATATCTTCCCGAACGTGCGGGTGATACCAATACACGCCTGCGTCCGGAAAATGAACCAGATACTCGAACGATTCGCCGGGCATTACAGCGGGTTGCGTTACGCCCGGAATGCCGTCAAACGCATTGTCGTGTCGGAGGCCGTGCCAATGGATGGTTCCAGGAAATGGGGTGTCATTTATAAATGTTACTTTTATAGTTACATTCTGTTCAACATCTAAAAGCGGTCCTGGTATTTGTCCATTATAGCCCAGCATGGCTATTTTTTGGCCATTTACAATCTTATACACCGGATGCGCCCGCAACGAAATAGAATCACCATCGGCCAACCGAAGCAATTGGCGAGGTTGGGCGACGCGAATTTGATCGTTCAACTCGGGAAGCCACGGGCTAACGGAAGGGCGAAGCCTCATCATAGCATCCAGCATGCGTACGCCAGGGTACATGGCCGGAAGAATCCAGTCCGACGATGTGTGATTGTGATCGCCGTCTTGCATGCCGTCATGATCGTCACCGGGCTCAGGCGCGTTCATAAACGCTGATACCTGAAATAGATCGTGCGGCTCCAACAGACTTGAGGGAGACCTCCCCCGCAGCACAAGTGGTCCGGTTCGCGTGATGGAATTGGGGTCAGACTCGAGGCTCACCATCAAAACGAACTTGTTAAATGCCACTTCATCAAACTCAAAATGTCCGTTAGTGACAAAGCCTAACTTTTGTACCGGATCGAGCGTGAGCGGCATGGACCACAACACGTACTTCCCGCCTTCACTACCTGGATCGGGCAGCCCTTCAACGTCCAGCACAATCCGATACCGCTGGTGACCATCTCGGGTAACAGCCACTCCGAACGCCGAAGTAGGTCGGGCCAGCTCAACGTGCGCACGCGCTCCTTCAAACGCTGCCGTGGGAATGAGTTGAATGCAGTACAACGAAAGATTGGGGCATTCCGGTACATCTGCAGGGACTTGGGCTTGAGCCTGGGTATGGGCCTCGACCCGGGATTGCGCTTGAGCGCTCGCAGGCAATACCATCGAGCCTCCAATACTTCCGAAGACCACAAACACGATTAACCCGATGTGAGCACGGAATTTCATTTCAAGCTCGCTTCCATCTGCGCCATCGAATCCCTGAGTTCTGCTGCACGTTCGAAGTCTAAACTGGTGGCAGCCTCGATCATTTCGGCCTTCATTTGTTTGATCATGTCCCGTTTCTGTTCATCGGTCAGATACTTCATGAGCGGATCGGCAACCAATTTCTTCTGCTCGGGACCATCGTAGAAGGTGGATGATGGTCCTCCAGCTTCACGTCGTTCATCCGCAATCGACGTTCCTTCTCGGATTTGATCAATAGACTTCTTAACCGTTTGGGGCGTGATATTGTGCTCAATATTGTACGCGTGTTGGATCTCTCGGCGACGTTCGGTTTCCTCGATCATGCGTTGCATCGAACCCGTCATTTTGTCGGCATACAGAATCACTTTACTGGCGACATTTCGAGCCGCTCGACCAGCGGTTTGAATGAGCGACTTGTCGGATCGCAGAAATCCTTCTTTATCGGCATCTAAAATCGCGACCAACGATACTTCTGGGAGGTCCAATCCTTCGCGAAGCAAGTTGACACCAATGAGCACATCAAACGTGCCCAAACGCAACCCGCGTAAAATCTCAACTCGTTCCAGCGCATCGATATCCGAGTGGAGGTACCGAACTTTTAAACCGTATCCATCGAGATAGTCAGCGAGGTCTTCCGACATCCTTTTGGTCAAGGTGGTCACCAAAACCCGCTCATTCCGTTCGATCACAATTTGAATTTCTTCCAGCAAATCATCGATTTGATTTTTGCTTGGCTTAACAATCACTTCTGGATCCGGAATGCCGGTTGGGCGAATAACCTGTTCGGTGAACACCCCCCCGGTGAGTTCCAATTCGTAGTCACCCGGCGTTGCCGAGATGTACATCACCTGATGCAGCTTCTCGGTGAACTCTTCGAACGTCATGGGCCGGTTATCCAAAGCTGATGGAAGCCTAAACCCGTGTTCGACCAGGTTTAGCTTACGAGCACGGTCACCGTTATACATGGCCCGAACTTGAGAAACCGTAACATGGCTTTCATCAATAACCATCAAAAAATCGTCGGGGAAATAGTCGAGCAGGCATTGAGGGCGTTCACCGGGAGCCGATCCACTGAGGTGCCGTGAATAGTTCTCCACCCCTGAACAATACCCCACTTCACGAAGCATTTCGATGTCAAAAAGAGTGCGTTGCTCCAGCCGGTGCGCCTCTAACATCTTGCCCATGTCATGAAGAACAGCTAGGCGCCATTTCAATTCTTCCTCGATCGTCGCGATGGCTTTCGCAATCTGGTCTTTCGGTGTGACGAAAATTTTGGCCGGATAAATGGTCAAATACCGATCTTCAGCGATTTCACGGCCAGTTAACGGCTCAAAAATGCTAATTTTTTCAATTTCATCACCCCAAAATTCAATCCGATACGCCTCCGTCTCGGAATACGCAGGAAACACCTCGACGACATCGCCCCGGACTCGAAACGCCCCTGGAATGAATTCCACATCGTTGCGAGAGTAAAAAATGGCCGAAAGACCATGTAAAAGCTCGTTTCGTTGGATGGTATCCCCCACTTTGAGCTGCACAATCTGCTTTCGGTATTCATCCGGAGACCCCAATCCGTAAATACAGGAGACGCTCGCCACCACGATTACGTCCTTTCTTCCGGAAACAAGTGCGCTGGTCGCCTTAAGACGCAATCGATCAATTTGCTCGTTAACCGACATGTCCTTTTCGATATACGTATCGGAATGAACGATGTACGCTTCGGGCTGATAGTAGTCGTAATACGAAATGAAAAACTCGACCGCGTTGTTCGGGAAAAAGTGCTTAAACTCGGCGTAAAGTTGGGCTGCGAGTGTTTTGTTATGGCTTAAAACCAGGGTTGGGCGGCCAGCCTGGGCGATCACATTCGAAACGGTAAACGTTTTTCCCGTACCTGTTGCGCCCAGCAATACTTGGTGTTTGTCGCCACGCTCAATGCCTTCTAGCAATTCCGCTATGGCTTTAGGTTGGTCACCCGTAGGTTCAAACTCGGCAACCACCTGATACGGTTGCTCTGAGCTTAGCAGTTGTGAGACGGGATGTCGGGATTCTGGAGATTGCAAAATGGGCTTCAGTCAATCATTGGGGAAACGAAGGGGGGTGTAAACCGTACTGAGCAGCGTACCATGTACCCTCCCGCCTACCGATGGTTCGGCGGATTAATTCAGAGAAACCTGCATCATGAAGAATTTAGCTCTCTACCTGTGTCTACTGTGTGTCATATCTGCTTGTTCAACACCAGAATCTACTAATGCTCAGTCCGCCGACACCACAGTCGATATGACGGTCGAGGAATATGAGCCAACCTCTACATTGGTTGTACCAGAAAACTTCGTCACGCGGGCCAAATTCCCGTTTGTGGATGTGCATAGCCATTGGTTTAGGGCTCCGACCATGCGCGCTGGTGCGATTGACACCTTGATTTCTGAAATGGACGGCATGAATATGGCCGTGATAGTCAACCTTTCCGGCGGGAACGGTGACAACCTAAAAGGTGCCATTTCCAACATGGAAAGTAAATATCCCAACCGGATTGTGACGTTTGCCAATGTGGATTTTGATAGTGTGGGAGCCGAAGGATGGACCGAAAAAGCGGTAGCCCAATTACGGGCTGATGTGGCTGCCGGTGCTCGCGGCCTAAAGGTCTATAAAAACCTCGGAATGGATGTAACAGACGTGGATGGAATCCGGGTTTCGGTTGATGATCCGCGTCTAGACCCCATTTGGGCGCTCGCCGGTGAACTCGGTATACCGGTTCTGATCCACTCAGCCGATCCTGCCAACTTCTGGCAGCCGATGGACAAATTCAACGAGAAATGGCTCGAACTCAAGCTGAATCCCAACCGATTGCGTGTGGAAGGGGTGGATGCTCCGTTCGATACCATCATGAACGAACATTATTCCATGATCGGGAAACATCCGGAAACCACGTTCATCAGCGCGCACTTGAGCTGGTTAGGAAACGACCTCGGTAAATTGGGCTCGTTGCTCGATAAATATCCCAACATGTATAGCGAAGTTGGGGCTGTTATTTATGAAATCGGACGGCAGCCCAAAATGGCGCTCGAGTTTTTTACCAAATACAAAGACCGCATCCTGTTCGGAAAAGACACCTACCGGGTCTCCGAATTTGATACGTATTTCCGCGTGTTTGAAACGGCCGACGAATACTTCCCTTACTATCGCAAATACCACGCTCAATGGCGGATGTATGGAGCGGATCTTCCCGATGATATTTTGAAGGCGGTTTACTACGAAAACGCGTTACGCATTATTCCTGGCCTCGACGCTTCGCTCTTTATCAATTAGGGCCTTGGGAATTGATTCTCTTTTTGAAAATGGCTAAAAGGCTCGCCGAAACGTGTTTCGGCGAGCCTTTTAGCATCAAGACCTAGCGAAATTCGATTTTTAGGCCGACGGAGGGTAAGAACGGAAGTTGGTCGACGCGTTTGAAGGTGAACAGGTCGTAGTAAAAGAGATTGCTACGGTTGAAGAGGTTAACGGCGCCTGCTCTGAGCGTGCCGACGTAGCGGCCTTTTTCAACGCGGCGTTCAAGCCAAACATCAACCCTGGCATAGGTAGGTTGGCGACCGTTGTAGGGTTTGGAATAGATAATTCGATCAATCCCTGCTTCGGTTGATACATCGACATCCGGGGTCAATAGGTACCATTCGTCAAAACCACCGGACTGGGTGTACGGCAATCCTGAGCCATACTGCCAGTTTATGGTCACTCCGACTTCTCCTTTTTGAGCATGAAGTAGTGCATTAAGTTGATGGCGGCGGTCGTGACTGGGATTGTAGACGTAGCTTTCTGTATCGTATTCAACCTTTGAATAAGCGTAACTAATGTAACCGTCCAAAACGGAGTCGAACCAAAACGGTCTGTTTTCGGCGCTTAAGCGGGCATCAAACCCATACGCTTGGCCACTTGCATCCTCCAAAGTGGTAGTAAATCGAGGGAAAGGACTAAAAATGGGCACTGATATGTGGTCGTATTGCTTAAAATACCCCTCCAATGCCCCATTCAGCCATGGGAAGAGCCTCACGTTGTAGCCTAGGATAGCATGTTGGGAATTGGTTATGGGCGCACCTTCGGGAGCGGTAACCCAGGCATAAAACACGGTGCCGAGGTCTCTTTCATCCGAAAGTCCAGAGATTGTCTGGTTAAAAATGCCCCATGAAGCGTTGATTTGGTGCCGCCCTTTTTGACCGGCTGGCCAGTACGAAACGCGAAATCGCGGTTCAACAATATGTTTGGACCTGTCTGGAACGGAGTACAAATGAACGCCTGGATTAATGGTCACCTTACCCCACATGGGCTCTGATGTGAGTTCAACGTGCGAACTGATCTCGGTCAACTCATCGCTAGTTGCAGTGACGTCGGTAAAGAAATCATCCAAAAATAGCGATAGTTTGGTTTGACGATAGGTCGACCCCGCAGAAAGGTCAAACGCTCTAAACTGATACGTCAAACGGGTCGACAGGTCTATGCTTTCGAGTTGTGAACGCCGTTCAACATTTGATTCGGGTCCAAATTCATTCGTCATATCAGACGTCCCGCCGGTAAATTGAACCGTTAGCGGAATGCGATTGGAACGGTATTCGTAGTTGCCAGCAAACACTCTATTGGTCCATGAGACTTCGGTGCTATCTGACACTACAGTTTCTTCCGTTTCGCCAAAAACGGACTTTTTAGTCCCTGCGATGTCGCCGCGGTCTTGCGTGTCAAGTCCAGTAAACGAAAGGGAATGGCTATTACCCAGCAAAGCGTGGACTTTCCCAAATTTATCACCAAAACGATACGGGAGTTTTTGGCCGACTAGATCGGGAAATAGCTCTTCAATCAAGGATTGCCTTACCGAGGCAACTACAGAAACACGCCCTGGAACGATCGGGCCTTCAAGCGTCAATGAGCTCAAAAATGGCGCGATGGCAGCCGACCCTGCAAAGTTTTGTTTATTTCCGTTCCGCGCACGCACATCCAGCACGGAAGAAACCCGTGTGCCGTAGCGAGCACTAAATCCGCCTGTGTAGAAGTCGGCGCGGTCGACCAGATCTTCTGGGAACGCTGAATACACACTCAGTACGTGGAAAGGCATATAGACCGGTAACCCATCCAAATAGGCCATATTCTGGTCGACCGCGCCCCCACGAACAAACAATTGCCCACCTCGATCGCCTTGCACCACAACGCCCGGTACGGTTTGAATGTAAGCGGCAAGGTCACCAGAAACGCCAGGAACCGGTACACGCTTAATTTCTGCCGGGACTACTGACTCAAGGCCTGCAACGACTTGCGTCACCCCACCCACCATTTCCGCTTCTACAACGACTTCTCCGATTTCGGCGGTATTGGGGGAAAGTGCGAACGACCGTTCAATAAGCTGACCGATACCAATTTCTATCTCTTCCTCGATAATCGTAAACCCTATATAAGAAATACGCAGGATGTATCGACCGGGGGGAATTCTGTTGATCGTGAAGAATCCATCGCCGTCTGAAGCGGACCCCATTACGATATTGCCCGATTGCGAAAGCACGATTGTTGCCCCTTGTAAGGGCTGCTCCGACGATACGTCCGTCAAAAAGCCGCGCATAAGCGCTTGCTGGGCGGAAGCAGTGATGCTTACACTGGCAAAAACTAAAACAAATACAAACGTTTTCAGATAGTAAAACTGTTTCATATGAGGCGGTTCTTGGCGGGAGGGAAGAGCCTCAATGGCTCGGGACGCTCGAATAATACCAAGCCACCTGAATACATCTTAACCGAGGTTCATCAGTGGTTTGAATTCCTCTATCAAGTGGCACCTCCCTGTCATGAACGGCGAGGTGCCCCGTGACGACTTACCAATACGCGACCCACATCATCCAACGATAAATTACGTGCTTTAAGCAACACAAGGAGGTGATACACCAAGTCGGAAGCCTCTTCGACTAATTTTTCATCCGTTCCTGAAACGCCTTCTAGCGCCGTTTCTACTCCTTCTTCGCCGACCTTTTGGGATATCTTTTTGACACCTTCCTTTAATAAACGAACCGTGTACGACGCGTGGTCTCCTTCCTCGATTCTTGAAGCAATAATGCTTTCTAACTCCTGCAAAAACAGCGAAGAGGCCTTGTTTTCCAGGTTCCAACACGTATCTGAACCGGTGTGGCAGGTTGGGCCGGACGGCTGGGCCTTTATCAGAAGCGTATCGCCATCACAATCTACCCGTATCTCTTTGACGTGCAACACATTACCACTGGTCTCACCTTTTTTCCATAACCTGTTTTTAGAACGGCTGAAAAAGGTGACCAAGCCAGTAGAGCGAGTAAGATCAAGGGATTCTTGGTTCATGTAGCCCAGCATCAACACATTCCGAGTGCCAAAATCCTGGATAATCGCGGGAATCAATCCGTCGGCGCCAAATCGAATAGCAGTTCCAGATTCAATTAAATCAATCATAATCGTACGGGAATTTGGGCAGCAAGAAGCGTTTTTTTAAGGTCTGGAATGGCTACTTCATGAAAATGGAAAATGCTGGCGGCCAACGCCGCATCCGCCGAGTTGGATGAAAAAAGCTCTGTAAAATGGCGCATATGTCCTGCTCCACCTGACGCTATTACAGGTATGGATGCTTTTTGGGAAATTTTTCGGGTGATTTCTAGAGCAAACCCCGCTTTTGTACCATCGTGATCCATCGACGTCAACAAGATCTCTCCCGCTCCCCGTTTTTCGACTTCTATCGCCCATGTTATGGCTTCCAATTCCGTTGGTTTGGTGCCTCCGTGCGAATGCACCATCCACCGCCCACCGGTTTGGCGAATGTCTATGGCGACCACCACACATTGACTTCCAAACTGCGCAGCGATTTCCCCAATAAGCTCAGGGTTTGCAATCGCTGCCGAGTTGAGAGCCACTTTGTCGGCTCCTGCGCCGAGCAACTCACGGGCATCGCTCACGCTGCGAACTCCGCCGCCAACGGTAAACGGAATGTTGATTACTTCGGCAATACGACGCACCAAATCAATCAAGGTGCCCCGCGTCTCCAACGTTGCCGAAATGTCCAAAAAAACCAATTCGTCCGCTCCTTGTTCGACGTATGCGCGAGCCAATTCCACCGGGTCACCCGCATCTCGGAGATCAACAAAATTGACCCCTTTCACGGTTCTTCCGTTTTTAATATCCAAGCACGGTATGATGCGTCGCGTTAGCATGCCCACAAAATAAGCCTATTTGACGATCTCTAATCTCCCTTCTTGTGAATCTTGATTACAAAGTTGAATAATACGCGATGCGGTCGCCTTTATTGATCGGTTCGTTTTTTGGTCGTAGAATGATAATCCATTCATTTCGATCCGTTATGTCTATTCGGTTTCCCACCCCACTAGTGTTGTCCATGCTGCTCTTCGCGGCTTGCTCAACGAGTCCAGCACCCCAGTCCGATATGTCACACCCTACCGACTCAGAAACGCCTTCCGACTTAGGCCATCCATTCTTCAATCGGCTCGTAGGTGATTGGGAAGGAACGGTAACAACGTGGTTGGAACCGGATAAGATTTACGACGAGTCCTCCATTCGTGGTTCGTTTGCACCCGCCATCAATGGTCGTTTTTTGCGCCATACGTACGACGGGTTCATGAAGGACAAACCTCGGAATGGCGAAGAATTATTCGCCTTTAATCCGATCACCAAAAAGTTCGAAATTACGTGGGTGGACAGTTTTCACATGAGCCAAGCCATCCTTTTCTCCGACGGCTCTGAAATCGAAAATGGATTCAGTGTTTTCGGAACATGGGATGCGGCAGAAGGCATTCCAAAATGGGGTTGGCGCACAGACTACGTTTTGAACAGAAATGATGAGCTGATCGTCACATCATATGTTGTTACTCCAGAAGGAGAAGAATCTAAAGGTGTGGAATTAATTTACCACAGGATCGTCCAATAGGCAGTGAGTTATCGTTTCATTTTAAAGGTTTGCATTATGCACCAGATTTATCGTTCAGGCAGCCAATGGGCCGCTTTACTTGTGGTTTCCCTGATTGGGATTCAATCCGTTGGGATTCAGTCGGCGGCTGCGCAGGATCGTCTAAAAACCATGCCGGGTTACGACCAATATGAAAAGATGGCTGGCGAATACAGAGGCGCTTTTGTAAACGGAGGTGTCAATGCCACGTGGGCCGACGATAGCGGTTCGTTTGAATATGCATTTAATGGCAAAAACTATCGTTTTGATGTAAAGAAAAAAGCCGCTGTCGAGATTGAAGGTGGCGCGGATAACACTGGTGGTCGCGGACGTTTTGGCGGACCTGAACGCGGACGCCAATTCGACTCAGCCGACTCGCCAGATGGCTCCATGAAGGCGTTTTACCGAGATCGTAATGTGTTTCTGAGCAAAGCAGATGGTTCGGATGAAAAAGCGCTGACCACGGACGGTAGCGAAGCCAATCGCATTAAAAACGGAACCGCGAGCTGGGTTTATGGCGAAGAATTAGGCCAAAGCACCGCAATGTGGTGGTCACCATCGGGCGCTTACCTCGCTTACTATCGTTTTGACGAGAGCGGAGTGCCGGACTACTTCTTGCAATTGGATCAGACCAAACTGCAAAGCACCATTGACGTAGAGGCCTACCCAAAAGCGGGTGTATCTAACCCGGTTGTAGAGCTTTTTGTGTATGATGTCGCTACCGGAAAAACGACTTCTGTGGACATCCGCGACGGAAAAGCATTCACCGACGATGTGGTTGGGCATTACGTGTACAATGTGGGTTGGACGCCAGACGGCAAGGAATTACTGGTTAACCGGACCAATCGTTGGCAAAACATCCTAGAGATAGCCGCTTGCAGCCCAGCATCGGGTTCATGCCGTGTTGTTGTTCGTGATGAATGGCCAGCCAGTTGGGTGGATAACCGGCCAACCATGCAGTTTTTGGAAGATGGTAATCGCTTCATTTGGTCGTCAGAACGCACCGGATGGGAAAACTATTACCTGTATGATATGACCGGTAAGTTGTTGTCTACCATCACGCAGCATCAATTTGAGGTCGGTGGTATTGTCCGTGTCGATGAGAAAGCTAAAACACTGTGGTACATGGCTCGCTCGGGCGATAATCACATGAAAATGCAGCTTCACCGCATTGGATTTGACGGAAACAAAGATGTTCGTTTAACCGATCCGTCGCTAAATCATACCGTACGTGTTTCACCAGATGGAAAGTACTTTGTCGATGTAGCCCAGACGCACAATCGGGCACCTTTTACGACGCTGTTTGATGCAAAAGGCAAAAAAGTAGCCGATGTTGCGCAAAGCGATCTGACGAAGTTCAACGAGTTGGGCCTTCAAAATGTTGAGTTGTTTACCTATAAAGCGGCTGATGGCGTGACCGAACTCCACGGCATGTTGAACAAGCCGTCGAATTTTGATCCGTCCAAGTCGTACCCGTTGTTAATCAGTGTGTATGCAGGTCCAAAAACCAACGGCGCTCGCGAGAACTTTAGCACGGGCAATCCCATGACAGAATATGGATTCCTGGTTGCCAGTTTGGATTCACGTAGTGCTGCTGGACGTGGCAAACAGTTCTTGGATGCGATCTATCAAAAACTGGGTGTGGTTGAAATCGATGATCAAGCCGAAGGCGTAAAAGAATTGGCCAAACGCTCTTATGTCGATAGCAGCCGGGTAGGTATTTATGGTACGTCCTACGGTGGATATGCCTCGGCGTTGGCTCTTTTACGTCATCCTGACGTGTTTCAGGCTGCATCTGCCGCTTCTGCAGTAACCGACTGGCGTCATTACGACACCATTTATACCGAACGGTACATGAGAACGCCCCAGGTTAACACCAAAGGATATGACGAAGGATCGGCCATGAACTACGTCGATAACTTGAAAGGCCGCCTCATGATCTATTATGGAACGGCTGACAATAACGTGCATCCTTCGCAGTCGATGGAACTCATTGCAGCCCTTCAAGCTGCAGGCAAAAGCTTTGACGTGCAAGTTGGTCCAGACCGCGGCCATTCGGGTATTAATCCGCAACGCATGATGGAATTCTTTATCGCCAACTTGGTGATCCATCCCATGGCCGGACACTAGTAGACTTTGGCTTAATGGCTTTAGAGTGGGCTGGTTTTCGATAGAAAACCAGCCCACTTTTTTTATCCAAAAAACGCGAGCGTCTCATTCCTTGATATCACCCTAAGAGCGCTAATGTCTCAATGCTTGATCTCAACCAAAAAGGGTGAGCGTTTCGATGCCCTGTTCGAGGTCTAGGAGCTTCTTTTTGCGGTGCAAGCCGCCGCCATACCCGGTGAGCGAGCCGTCCGAACCAATAATGCGGTGGCAGGGGATAATGATAGCGATTCGATTGTCGCCGTTCGCGCGGGCGACCGCGCGAACGGCTTTGGGATCCCCAATGGTTGTCGCAAGGTCCAGATAAGAAGCGGTTTTACCATACGGTACGTCCAACAAGGCCGTCCACACTTTCTGCTGAAAATCAGTGCCCGGAAAGTTGAGCGACACGCCAAACTTCGTCAGTTTACCCTCAAAATAGGATGAGAGTTCATCCTTCAGTTGGGCTAAAACAGGGTTTTCTTCCGGAATAAAAACACAGTCGAATCGTTTTTGAACCCGTTCCAATTGGGTAGGAAGCATGGGCCGGTCCACAAACTCCAATAAAACGACACTAGTGTCCGACGCACCCGCCATCATCGGGCCAACGGGTGTCATTAGACGCGTCAAATAAATCCGAACGGCAGTGGCCGCGGAAGTCGCACTCCGCCCCGTAAACCGCTTAACGGCCTCAGTAAACCCTGCCATGGATTCATACCCCGACTCAAAAGCCGTTTCGGTGACGGATTGTCCGTTCTTCATGTGTCCCATAGCTTTACCCAACCTACGTGCCCGACTATAGGCATGAAAGGTCATTCCGTGATTCGCTTTGAACCATCGCCTGGCGCGTTCGGGTTCAATGCCCAAGTTTCTGAGATCCTGATCCTTCCAACGATGAGCAGGATCCTTTTCCACCGCTTCCATCAATTGCTCCACCCATTCTGGTTCTTTGTCTTTGGACTCCAACGGCTTGCACCGTTTACAAGGCCTAAATCCGCCGTCCAACGCATCTTTTGTGGAAGCAAAAAACGTCACGTTTTTCGGGAGAGGTTTTCGTGCTGAACAGGTTGGCCTACAAAATATCCCCGTTGTCAAAACACCCGTAAAAAAGATACCCTCAAATGAGGCGTCACTTTCAGTAAAAGCGCGAATCATTTCTGCCTGAAATGGAAGCATAGAGGGAGTGGCTGTTAAAGGGGTTATAAGTCTAGATCATACGCTATATATTCGGGAATAAAGCTGTGGACCGCCACCGAAAAATCAACACCGAATTTCTACCATGCATCTATCGACGCCTGGGTCTTCGAAATGGACTCGTTTCTTGTCTTTAACGATTCTTTTTGCCTGCTGGGGGTGCGCGGAACAGCCCAACACGACCCCCGATTTTGTGGATGGCGAATTGATCACGTTCACGGGCTCCGCAACGAACCCCAATGGAGCATGGTGCTGGTTTCAAGATGAACGCGTGATCGTAGACCCCTCCCATCCGGATGGGCCCATGCTCATGTTTACGGCCATTTCCGCGTCCAAAAGTGATTCTACGGAAATGGGCGACCTCGATTTTTACTGGTATGGCTTGGAGTCTGAAAAAATGGGCTCGATGGAGTTTTACAACCAATTTGGACAAGACGATCACAATGTCGCGGCCCTCTACCAAAAGCCGAATGGCGAAGTCCTCGCACTCTATTCGCGCCACGGAAGCGATAACCTCATTCACATTCGGACTTCGGTGTCTCAAAGGCCCGATCTGTGGGGCGATGCGATGGAATACCAGGAATTGGCCGGGGTCACGTATAACAATTTGTTGACGGTGGGGAGCGGCGACACCAAGCGTTTGCTCAATTTTTCTCGCTCCCGAGGATGGAATCCCAATTTCATCCAGATGGATTTCACAACGGGTGAATGGTCATACGGCGGGAGACTGTTGAACAGCGAGGGCCGACCGTACATGAAATATGCAGGCAACATCGATGGATCATTGATACACGTCGTCGCGACCGATCAACACCCACGCAATTTTGACAACTCCATTTACCATGGCGTTATGGACGGCAGCATCCTGATGGATTCATTTGGCCAAGTGGTCGACAGCAATCTTTCAGACGATGAAGCCGCCGTACCGACTCAGCTTACTCGCGTTTTTGAAGGAAACGCCGACAATGTCGCATGGATGGCCGACGTTGCCGTAGACCAAAACGATCAGCCCGTAATCGCTTTTTCCGTTCAAAAAGATGGACGCGATTTACCTCCAAATCAAGGCGGATTGGACCATCGGTATCATTTAGCTCGCTTTTTAGATGGCCAGTGGGTGCAACACGAAATAGCTTATGCCGGTGAGCGCTTGTACCCATTTGAAGACGACTACACGGGCTTGGTTGCCATTGACCCACAAGATGTGAATCGTGTAGTGATTTCAACCAACGCCGATCCCGTTACCGGAGAGCCTTTGATTAGCCTCGCCGATCAGAAACGTCACTACGAAATTTTTGAAGGGTCCTCCACCAACGAAGGACTATCGTTCACGTGGACTCCGCTTACCAAAAACTCGTCGGTGGATAACCTACGCCCCATTATTCCAGCATGGGAAAGTGACAGTCGCGCCGTTTTATGGCTTAGAGGGTCCTATTCGTCGTATACTGACTTCAATACGCAGGTTGTAGGCGTCGTTCAGAACAGATAGCCTCCGTTCATCTAGTTCACTCCATTCCAAGTTGTTGCCATGTCGCATAATCCCATTTTTAGATCTCTTCTTTGTTTACTAGTGACCTGCGGATTAGCCCTAACCATTGGCTGCTCCGAACCCAATGAGCTCCCTTGGACCAAAGGGGACCTACCGGAAGCAGAAATCGAAATTATGGCTACCGATGCTTGGGTTTTTGAAGATTCAAGCCTTTGGGATGTGCAGAAAGACATGCTGACGCTCGTAAAGCCGGGAGCGCTCATGGAAAGCATACGAAGGCCTGGTTCTGTTGCCCTTATCAACGGGACGCAGGAAATTTCCGACTTTAGTTTGACCGCTCGTGTAATGTCGTCTCAAAATCCGGAAGTCTTTGGGCGCGATGTAATTATCGTATTTGGGTACCGATCACCGGAAGAATTTTACTATGCCCATTTGTCCAATGACAACACCGTCATGCCGCACAATGGAATTTTTGTGGTAGACCATAGTGACCGCCGGCGCATTGATCATCAAGGAGTTGAATCCGCTCCTCCTGCGAGGCTGGTTGATTCGGCTTGGCACCAAGTGCGATTGGATCGGAATACGGATTCGGGATCTATCGAAGTGTTTATGGACGATTTACGCGCGCCATTGCTGACCGCGACAGATTCGACCTTTGCCGATGGCGCGGTAGGATTTGGATCGTTTGACGATACGGGCGCCATCCGTGACATCCGATTAATACGTGGTGTGCCTTCGCTAATCAACCCAGTCGTCGAACCAGTTGAATTGGGTTCTTTAACGCTAACACTTGAACATTTCGCTACGATTCCGGCAAGCGACACATCGAGCGCATCTAAAGCGCGCATCAACTATTTAACGCAAGCCAACGACGGTTCTGGACGGCTATTTGTGAATGACCAGCGCGGAAAGCTTCATGTGATTCAGGATGGTTTGGTGGAAGAATACCTAGATGTGCGGGGTTATTTTACTGATTTCGTCGATGCGCCGGGTTTAAATACAGGTTTTAGTTTCGCTGCATTTCATCCGGATTTTGCTACAAATGGAAAGCTTTACACGGTGCACAGCGAGGCTGGAGCAGCGCTTCAAGGCTCAAAAGCCGACTATTCGAACGGCCCCGACGATGTGATGCAAAGCGTTGTGGTAGAGTGGACAACGCCGACGCCCGATGCACAAACGTTTACCGGGTCGCATCGAGAACTTCTACGGCTGGGTTTTTACTCCGTGATGCACGGCATTCAGCAAATTGGATTTAATCCTCTGGTTGGGACGGGGACCCCCGATTATGGAATGTTATACTTGGCAATCGGGGATGGAGAGGCGCCGGGTACACAAACCAATTCTCCTCAATTACTACAGTCGCACACAGGGAAATTCTTCAGAATTGACCCCTTAGGTACCAATGCGCCAAATGGCTCGTACGGCATTCCAACAGACAATCCGTTTGTGGAGTACCCACAAGCTTTGGGCGAAATTTGGGCCGTTGGCGTACGCAATCCCCATCGCTTCAGTTGGGACGCGGAAACGGGTCTCATGTACATAGGGCATATTGGCGAAGGGCAAGTAGATGCTGTATTCAGAGGATTTGCAGGCGCTAATTATGGCTGGAATTTCCGTGAAGGCGGATTTCGGTATGAAAAACTAGATCCGCGGGCTGTTTATCCCGTTTCGTCCACCTCGAAAAGCGTTGGATTTACCGATCCCGTGATTCGCCTTGACCACGATGATCACAGTTCCATTGTAGGAGGTTTCGTTTACCGTGGCCGAGCCCTTCCAGCATTATTTGGCAAATACTTGTTCGGTGATATAGTGCGAGGCCGTATTTCGTATGCCAACGCTGCGGAAATGAGCGAAGATGGCCAGTATGCTCCCATTAAACGGGCAACCCTGCTGGATGCGAACGGGACTCCGCAGATGTTTGATCATTTCTCCCAAAACCCCAACCGCGCCGATCTTCGCTTTGGAATGGACGCGGAAGGGGAAATTTACGTGCTTTCCAAATCAAACGGCTCGGTTTGGAAGATTGTCTCCGCCTCAAACTGAAAGAACAGCTTTTGCATTAAAAGGCTAAAGGTATCGAACTAATTCGTTGGGCTATTTTTTGATTAATCGGATCTGTCCCGCCTCCTGCTGAGCTTTAAGAACAGCCATGAGGTCGGCTAGTGGTAGTGGCGTGAATTGACCAGCCAAGAAGTCCCGCATTTCAAGTACGGTCAGCCCCTTTGGAAGCAGTTGGCGAAACTCGGCATTGAATTCGTCCGGTAGCGTAGCTCCACCTGCTTGTCCTCCTCGTGAGCGCGGCGCATTCTCAACCGGCTCAATACGAAGGGAAGCTGCTTCTCGTTCGGCGGCTGTTAAGGTCAGTTTTTCGGCTTTAAAGCCCCGCTGTTTGGCCTGAAGCTTGTACGCTGCGTCTACTTCCGCTAGTAGCGGTGCGGCTCTACCATCAATGATGGGCTTAAATGGCTCCGTATTCTGGGTACCTACGGCCGAATTCGTCCACATTACGCGGGTCGATTCAACCACTTTCTTCTCAACGGCAACTTGATGCTGAATAGCGACTTGGGCTTCACGATACGCATCGCGCAGTTCATTCTGCGTGGTGGCGTCCGCAATGTAACCCAGTCCTTTGGTGTGCGAATCGCCTAAACGAGCCATTCCGCGGCCTAGATTTTCATTTAAAACCCGTGCGGCCATTTCATCCGTTCCAGTAGCCAGCACAGCTAACGATCCCAAACCAACGGCCGCTGCACGTTTGAACTGGGTTGGATCTTGTTTGTCCGGAGTATCTTCCGAAGAGTGGTACCACATATCAGGCCATGTAATCAACATCACGGCAGGAATACCATGGGCCATGTAAGCCACGTGATCACTGGATCCGTAATGTTGGTCAATTTTGATGTAGAAGGCGTCTTTGCTGCCCCGGCGAGCGTGCACCGCTTGAGAAGGAGCGTAACCATTGAGTGAACGACGGTATCGAACACGTTCTCGCGTAATATCTGAAACGTATTCCATCATGCTTTGGGGGATGTCGTTCAGGTAGGAGGCAAAGGAATCTGGTGTGCGCTGTAAGACCCAGTAGCTTCGGCTATCGGCAATCCGTATGCCCTCCATATCGAAATTTAGATTCCCAATAATCCGGGAAGCTTGCTCTGGATTGGCATTGAGCCAATCGTTGGTACCGGAAAATTCTGGAACCCACAAAAAGTTGATGGTCCGTTTGGGGCGAGGAAGTTTACCCTCGTTGATCAATTTGATGTAGGCCCGACCGATTTCGAGGGTCAGCGCCACACCTGAGTTGTCATCGTTAGCGCCCTGTTTGATCACCCCTTCGTACAAATGGCCGGAAATAGCGACTTCTTGGTCGGTGCTTCCGTCTCCCAGAATCTGGGCAAATATGTATTCCGAACGCGAAGGTACTTCCACACTCTCGGTGATGGACTGTATGGTGACCTTTTCGCCGCGCAAAAGAAGGGAAGAAAGTTTGCTGCCAACCTCAGGGGTAATGGCCCATGCCACGGTGCCCGGCTCGGCATTGACACTGGTAGAAACGATCTGGTCGGGGTAATCGATGGCTCTTTCTGGCCCGATCACACTAATGCCCATGGCCCCAACAGCTCCGTGTTTCATAGCCTCAGTATAAACGCTGCGGATAGACCCTGACGATACCACAAATTTGCCGGTTACATCCTTGCCTTCAAAATCTTCAGCCCGCCCATCTCCCACGTCCACTAGGTCTGCCGTAATGTCGGCCGTAACATTTAACGAGGCCAACGAAAGGGCGATATCGTGAATGTCAAACAGTTTCACACTCTGGGGGGTCTGCATCCATAACTCCCCACGAGTTGGCTGCCACGCTTTGTTATCCTCATTGAATACCTTGAGTGTCACATTATCGAAGCCGAAATGCTTTGCAAAATCGAGAATAACCTGGCTTTCCCGGTAAGGTCCGGAATATTCCTCTGGTCGACGTACCCTCTGATAAGGCACCAGCTCCAATACGGTCTGTAGTGCTCTTTCTCCAGAAACCTCATTGATGATCGACGTCATCT
>JAURGV010000039.1 GCA_030833605.1 Rhodothermales bacterium | reverse complement strand
TGGAAGGGTATAAAAGCTTCCGCTCCTTTTTGACCTTCGGTCGTCCGGCTCCGTTCATCAAAAGCAATATGAACGTGAACGCCGGCCTAAACTGGTCTGAAACGCCAGGAGTGATCAACAACGAAGACAATTTGTCGGTTCAAAAAGGGCTGAATGGTGGCCTTGTATTTAGCTCGAACATTAGCCCTCGCCTCGACTTCACGTTGTCGCAGCGCTACAGCTATAACATTTCTGAAAATTCGATTTATCCGGACCTGAATTCAAACTATAGCCAATACGACGTTTCAGGAAAAGTCACAGCAATGCCCACCCAGTCGCTGGTACTGGAAACAAGCATCGGGTACCGAACACTCGGCGGCTTAGGAACAGGATATGACAGCAATTCAGTGCTATTGAATGCCGCCTTGGGGTACAAATTCCTACAAGGAAACGGTGGGGAAGTCAGATTGATTTTGGCCGACATTTTGAATCAAAACACGAACATTGGGCGGTCTATCACGGAGTTTTATGTTGAAGACAGCTCCTCCAATGTTCTTGGCCGTTATGTCCTGCTCAACTTTTCCTATACGCTTCGCAATTTCCGACTATAATCGGGTTGTCGATCGTTGAAATCAGTGCCGTCTTGGCGGAAAGGTGCTGATCGGACAGGTAGCGTGTTAATGGGTAGGACAATAAAAGAGTCGGGGGCGCATGGGCGATTTTAAATCGCCCATGCGCCCCCGACTCAACTCGTTTATCCGATCTTATTTTACGCTGAAGGGAAGCGAAAATCGGTTCATATCCCAGTCAAAATGAATGGTCCCGCCTTCATCCGTATCCTCAATGGAGATGGTAAATCGTTCGGCCATCTCACCCAATTCAGACTTCGTCATTTCGGCGGAAAACAGATCCAACGCTGGGTCGTGAAGGGTACCCCATTGGTTCGTTTGGCTATTTACGATCAAGCGCAAGGCACCATTTTCATAGATGGACCATAGCGTGTACGTTCCCGCTGGTAACTCATTTCCAGCGATGTCTAAGTTCGACGAGGTAGAGAAGTGCGTTGCCGCATTTGCTCCGGTACGCCAAACCTGTCCTTCTGGGACTAACTGCCCCCAAATGGCACGTCCACGTTTTGCAGGCTGGGAATAGTTTACTTCCACATTGGCACCATCGAGTGACATAGCCACCACCGCACCAGGCGACGGCGTGCCGATGCCTTTCCCAGCAGTATCCATGGCTGCCCAACGTTCTGCCATTTCTCCAACTAGAAACGGCTGCACGCGCCGAGATTCCGATTTATTCGTAGTAACCGCTCCAGAAACACCAAGCAATTGGCCTTTTCCATCGGTCCAGCCTTTACGAGGTGAACCGAAATAGTCCATGGAAACGGTATCAGCAGAAAGGACCATGGCAGCGTTGCCCCTTGGAGCGGAGCCCGATGGTCCCAGAATCATAATGTCTTGCGCCCCATTGTGAAGCATGGATGCAACATGCTCAAATTCAAACATGGCGACTGCATTTCTGCCCAACATTGGAATAGCCATCCCAACGGAGTCTACCACAACCGTACCGGCATTATCGCCGCCTTCGGTAGTAATGGTAGCCGTTCCGTCCATGACTCTAATGGAGACATTTTGAGCGACAGGACCAGCTGGATTGGCATCAGGCGTTCTTTTTGTGAAGGAAAGCGATGCAATGTGACCACTCGCGTCTAAGTCAGCGACATACTCGATGATGTGGGTATATGGCGTTCTTTCGACCAAAATACCTTCAATGGTACGATCGGTAACGGTATAAACTTCAACAGCAACCGTGTCAGCTCCAAGGGTGGTCACAAACGCCCGAGGTTCGTCAGGTGATGGGGTCCAACCTTCGTTGGCCGAACAGCCAGCAAAAAATAATAAGAGTGCAAAAGGAATTGCGACGCGTTTCATGGTCTTTAGATTTAGTGGTTACCAACGGGTACTTCAACGAGTCCAGTTGGGGTATGTTTGCGTTCGAAAACAATTCGAAATGCTAAGATTCGTCGGGATCCAAGACTATTTGGCTTCCTGCATCATGGTGAGAATGGAGGATTCGACCTGCTCTGCAATGGTACCCAGTTCGGGGGCGTCAGAAAGCATGGATAGCATCGCACTGGGATTAATCATCCCTATTTTAGTCTGTCCGTCCTGTTCATACACCGAAACGCGACAGGGCAAGGCCATATTCATTTCCATATCCGCTGAAAGTACTTCAGATGCTCTCATCGGATTGCAGATCTCAAAAATTCTCAGTTCGTGTTCAAAAGGAATCCCTTTTCCATTTAGCGTAGCCTTCAAATCATAGGTGTGCAGTACGCCGAAACCGTTGCGAGTTACGACCTCTGTAAAATCAGCTGCCGCTTGGTCTACACTTTTTGTACTGGTTAGAATGGTTTTCATGGTCATTATCTATTCTAGTTGATATTTGATTCAATAATATTCAGCACTTCCGACATCGTTTGCACCCCTAAATCGCTGTCATACCACGCGAACTTAGCTTTCATAAAGCTTGAACCGTCCAATTTCTTTCCTTCCCCAAGGGCCCAGGCTTGCAAGTCGGATGGCCGCTCAATAAAAGCCCCAATTTCGTGGAAGGAGGCATCCAGCACCAACACCGTGGGGGTCGCTGCGCGATCGTCGGGTGTTCGGTTGGCTTCCATGATTTCGCGACCAGCGTCGGGCGTTACGATACGCATTTCTATGAGGTCAGAACGGTTTGACAGATGGGCGAGGTAGGGAATGGTGTTCACCGAATCGCTGCATCCATCGATGGCAACCGCCAGCAAATAGTACTTGGCAGTTAACGACTCCAATCGTTGTTGTATGGATTCGGGTACGGAGCCCTTGCCGAAGTTGTCATGCCACATCTCCGTACGCTTTTCAGCCTGCTCGAGAAACGTTCCAAACGGGATGCCCGATTCATATAATTCCTGATAAGTCAGCTGGTTTTCTTGCGTTTCCAGGCTCGTTGGGCTTTGGGCACGCGATGGCATCGGCGACAAAACGATCAGACAAAGGCTTAGTACGAGGTAGTTTCTCATTGGGCTTTTCTTCCAAAAACACTTTTTAGGAGTTCCGTGGTACGTGCCATCGGATCCTCTCGGATTTTCAATTCTTCTTGTTCAAGCACGCTAAACATGCCATACAGCGTGCGGTCTACAATGTATGCTTCAAGGTCTACGTTTACCGGGCGTACCAGTGGAATGGCATTGTATCGGCTTACCAGTTCGGTGTAAACGGTATAAACACCAACTTTTTCCATAGCGGATTGCACGACCGGTTCAAATCTGGAGGCTAATTCGGCGCTGGTTTCTTGTTTGAAATAAGCGGTGGCCGCATTGGGTGGTCCGTTTAGAATCGAAAAGGCATCACGTAGAGACATTCCGGTGATCGCGGACGAAAACACATCAAAGGCTTCTCCGGCAGCCAGTTCAGCCGCTCTGTTCATCTGGGTCTCGAATTTGTCAACCTCTCCGCCGAGTCCCAATGTCCTTGAGCGACTGGAAACCGTTGTTAATTCTTCCGGTAAGGCTATGCGCAGTAATGAGTTAGCGGAAAAACCGCCATCCGTTGATAAGCTTGACGATGTGCGCTGAGTGCCGATCGAAAGGGCTTCCCGTAGTCCGCGGGCCACTTTTTCTTCCGTCAACGGGGCGTCTCCCCTCATGATGTTGGAGAGATCTGCCAACGGCAAATTGGCGCAAGAACTCAGGGCCAAGGCTCCTGCAATGAGCAGCGTGTTTGACAAAAAACGTCGCATTATGTACCGCTTTGTATTATGATCGTGCGTGGTGAATTCCGATGGTCATGTTTTATCTTCTCATACGCCCCAATCGTTCCCGAGATTAACTATGTATATCCGTTCCGTTCGTTTTCCAAAACCCACATTACGGGCTGGTTTAGCCGGTAGTGAAAAGGTCCTGCCCTTACTTGGGTTAATCCTGGTACTGTTGTTTTCTGCGTGCTCGGAAAACCAAGCGCTTGTTGTTCGATCCGACGCATTTCGGATTGTCATATCAGACAAAGGGCAAATCACGCGATTTCAAGACTGGACCAATGGTACGGATTATGAATCCCGACCGTCGCCTTTGTTACAGTTGCGCAAGAATGGGGAGTACGCCGTGCCTGACAAAGCCGTTGCGGCGGGTGATGGGTTGGACTTGTATTTCCCTGGTGGGTATGTCGCACACGTGTCCATTCAAGAAAAAGCAACTCACATTGTTTTTGAGCTAACGAGTTTAACCAATGCCGATTCGCTTGATCTAGTGCTTTGGGGACCGTTCGCCACCACGATTAATACGTCCATCGGTGAAACCGTTGGTATCGCACGGGGGGAAGAGTTTGCGATTGGGTTACAAGCGTTAAATATCCGGACCTTGGGAGGGTATCCGTGGAATGAAAACGATGCCATGCCAGAGATGGATATCTTTGAAAGCGGTCAGTTTCATGATCTTGATCCGTCTTTATCTCGAGAAGTGTTGTACCGGGTAGAAGCCGCTAAACCCGACTCAATGGGCAGTACGTTTCAAGCTTACACGCGAAACCGATTGCACGATCGCGTGATTCCAAATCGCGGCTACGATACTTATGTAGCCCCAGCCTATGACGATGGAGGCGTAGTGGGGTCTAAAATCGCCTTATTTGGTGTGCCGGTTGGCGAAACGTTAGATACGATAGGTGCGATAGAACTGGCCGAAGGTCTACCTCATCCAATGATCGATGGAACGTGGGGCAAAAAAGCTCGGTCGGCGAATGCTGCGTACATCATCATGAATTTTAGCGAGTCTACCGCTGATGAAGCGCTATCCATCACCCAAAAGGCGGGCCTTCGGTATTTATATCACGACGGTCCCTTTGATACGTGGGGTCATTTTGGGTTGAATGCAGAGAGCTTCCCCGATGGCCTGCAAAGTTTACGGCGTGTCACAGACCTAGCAAAAGAAGCGGGTGTGATGATTGGGACACATAATCTGTCGAATTTTGTGTCTACCAACGACCCTTTTGTAACCCCCGTTCCGGATGTAAGATTGGCCAAAGTAGGGAGTGCCCGTTTGGCTTCAGACTTAGATAAATCCCAGCCTGCGATTCTGATTAGTGATCCCACGTATTTCAATCAGTCGCAAAAAAGTTACCTGATGGCGGCTCAAATTGGGGATGAAATAATCACTTTTACCTCTATTTCAGCCTCGGAGCCTTGGCAGCTACGGGGTGTCGAGCGCGGTGCTTTTGGGACTCAAGCGGCTAACCATGCCCAAGGTTCGGTCATTGCAAAGCTGGACGATCACGGTTACAAGGTATTCTTGACGGAGACGGATCTCTCGTTGGAAATGGCGCGAAATCTAGCCGAGATTTACAATGAAGCAGGACTTCGCCAAATATCGTTCGATGGATTAGAGGGGAATAGATCCACCGGTATGGGAAACTATGGCGAGTCGTTGTTTGCCCAGGAATGGTTTGACCATCTGAATGACGAAATCAAGTCGCATTACATTGCCGACGCCAGCAGAACGACCCACTTTTTCTGGCACATGTACACCCGGATGAATTGGGGTGAACCCTGGTATGCAGGCTTTCGCGAAAGCCAAACAGAATATCGTTTGAAAAACCAGGCCTATTTTCAGCGGAATCTTATGCCCGGGATGTTGGGATGGTTCAAGATGACCCCTGAAACCACCCTAGAAGATATTGAGTGGATGTTATCCCTTTCCGCCGGCTATGATGCGGGATATGGGTTCGTCACTTCGTTCGATGCCGTTGAACAAAATGGTCGTGCGGACCAGATTTTGGCTTTGCTAGGCGCTTGGGAGAAGCTTCGTATGGACAATGCTTTTTCGGAATCGCAGAAAGCAAAAATGCGACTTCGAGAGGAGGAATTTCATTTGGAAGAGCGGGACGGAAAACCATGGTTAGTACCCGTTTCGGTCCACATTTTCAGGCAGTTGAATGTGGAAAAACAGCCTGGGGAGCCTTTGGAGTCTGTTTTTCAGTTTGATTCAGCCAAAGACGAGCAAATTGGCGGCTTCATATTAACGGCTGAAGAAGCACCCGTCGAAGGACTTTCGTTTTCGATTAATACCAACAATAAACTGGAGTTTCCTATTCGACTGGACGTTGGCGAATCGATGGTGTACGAGGGGGGCTCGGAAGCCGTTTGGTATTCCAAAACGGGACAGAAAATTGGCACGATTGAGGTTTCAGAGGTGGATGGATTGGTCTTGTTAGGGCCAAATAGTCTGTCCTTTGATCCACCTAGAAATGGAGCGGATGCGGGGACGTTACGCATAGAGATTCGACTTAAAGGGGAGCCGGAGCCGATTCGGTAAACAACAAAGTGGACTCCTCCGATTGCCCAAGCGATCGTTTTACTTCATCTTCGTTCGCAGCGCCGCTTCGTGTGCTTTGGTCGCCCACACGCACAACAAAAAAGCATCTTCTAACACATCAGCCGGCACCTCCCAATAGGGCATGGTGCGGTGATCGCCGTACGGAGCAAATGGTGACATACCGGCTTGTTCGAAATCCGATTGACTTGCTGCGTCGGCTTTCAATCGGAACAAATCGTCGGCAATCATTCCAAACATCCGGCCGTCTTTGAAAAACCCAACCCCACCAAACATTCGCTTGGTATAAACGCCTCCGAGCCCGCTCAGCTGGTCGACCAGATAGTCCACAAAATCTTGATTGATTGCCATTAGGCCCTCTTTTTTACACGTGTTACTGAAGTAGCAAGCGACCAGGTTCGCGGGTCCCATTTCCCTCGACATCGGTAAGTTTGTCACCCAATTCGAGCCGTTTCGCGTTCGCTAAATCAACCAAATGAGTCACGATATCCGGGAATTGGGCAGCTAAATCAATCGATTCGCTTGGATCAGACTCTAGGTCGTATAACGCGAGCCCGGCAGTGGCGCCATAATCATATTTGCCTGGAATCCCATCTTTTCCGGGCTCTTGGCCAATCATGGTTCGGTAGGAGTGCGGGAATTGAAGCTTCCACTTTCCACTCCGCAACGCGTGCAACTCGTTCGTGTGGTAGTAAAAAAAGTAGGCTTCTTGGACAGGTTCTGTGCTCGTGCCTTCTAAAAGAGACTCGATAGAACGACCGTCAATGGGATGCGTGGGGAGTTCGGCACCAAGGATTTCAGCCAATGTCGGGAAGATATCGATGGTCATGGCCGGTGTCGAAACCGTTTGACCTGCGGGCCATACCCCAGGCCATTTGGCGAGAAACGGGACTCGAACACCGCCATCAAATGCGGTTCCTTTTCCCTCGCGCAATGCCCCGGCGGATCCAGCGTGGTTTCCATAACTCAACCACGGCCCGTTATCGGACGTGAATATAACAATGGTATTGTCGCTAACTCCTTGGTCTTCAAGCGATTGCAGCACTTGGCCGACCGACCAGTCAATTTCTGATATGACGTCGCCGAATAACCCGGCCCCACTAAGTCCAGCACGTTCTTCCGAGACAAATAGGGGAACGTGAGGCATTGGATGGGCAATGTAAACGAAAAAAGGCCGTTCAGCGGTGACTTCTTTTTCGATGAATTGAACAGCCCTGTTGGTGAAATCAGTTGTGAACCGGGATTGATCGGTGTTCAAGCCAACGGGTTCAAACCCCTCCAGCGTAGGCAAATCACCCCAAGCCGCAGGATTTTCTGGATGAAAGGGCCACATATCGTTTGAATAGGGGATACCATAGTACTCGTCGAAACCATTGTTTAACGGTAAAAACGGTTCGTGGTGACCCAAGTGCCATTTTCCAAATATCGCCGTTGCATAACCCTTGGTTCGCACCATTTCGGCAATAGTGACTTCATCGGAATGAATGCCGTGTGTGTTTCCGGGGCCCAGCGCTCCATGAATACCGATTCGATTCGCATAATTGCCGGTTAACAACGAGGCCCTCGAGGCCGAACACACCGGCTGGCTGACATAAAAATCGGTAAAACGAACCCCTTCTGATGCCAGTTTATCCAAATTGGGTGTCTGGTAGGCCGTTGCTCCAAATGGACCAATATCGGCATATCCCATATCGTCAATAAAAAAGAGAACGATGTTAGGCGTTTCTGATCGGACGTGAGGCTCAGATGGGTTATTGCACGCGATGTGCACCAGCATCAAGGCGGCGATCAATAAAGAAAACGGAGTAGATCTCATTTCGCGGGACAGGGTTACGGAGTATCAATTTGGCGGAGCTTAGCACATAATGTATTGGATGTGAGATTTATTTTCATTAAAAAGCATCCGTTAAAACAAAAGTAGCCATGAACTCAATCATTTGGTCTGTTAGTCTTCTGGTTTGCAGCAATGTATTTATGACATTTGCCTGGTACGCCCATCTGAAGGAATTGAATAATAAGCCTTGGATAGTGGCTGCTCTTGTCAGCTGGGGCATCGCGTTGTTTGAATACCTGCTCCAAGTACCGGCAAATCGGATTGGCTATACCGTTTTGAATATTGGCCAGCTTAAGATCATGCAGGAAGTGATCACCCTCACGGTATTCGTGCCGTTTGCCATTTTCTATTTGAAAGAGCCGCTGAAGCTCGATTATCTATGGGCGGGTCTATGCATAATGGGCGCCGTGTACTTTGTATTTAGAAGTCATTTTTAAACGGGTGCAAACCTTTTAAGGTTGGTCTTTTTCTAATCGGTGTGAGTGGTCGGCGTAACTCTAGCGAACGTCAATCCGTATTGCCGGTGAAGTAATCGAATTTCAACCTTTTTAGCTTTGATCCATCATGCAAACTCGAATTCTGGGCTCCGTACTTATTGTTTTGACCGTTTTAGGCGGAGTAAGGCTATTTAGCCACATGAAGGCAGACAACCACTTCAGTGGCGCCGACGATGTCGTGGTTAACACCGCCTATGAGAGTTCTTCCGATGCAGAAGTAATGATTAAAAAATCGTTTTCTGCTTCGAACTTGCGTGCTTTGGTTATTGATGTGGCTCACGCCGATATCGTTATCGAAACCGGTATGGTCAAGGAGGCCACGGTTCGCGTTGAATTACAGTCCCGCAATATGTCGCGTGCCAAAGAGCGTTTCGAAGAGATGGACTGGGAAGTGCACGACGGAAACGGCTCCCTTTATGTGAGCGCGGAGTCACCCCGAGGAAATTGGAATTTGTCCATGGATATCAACGTATTTATTACGATTCCGGAAAAATTTGACCTGGACCTGAAAACGTCTCACGGGGATGTCGATTTAGAAAAGTCAAATGGAATGGCAGTGATCGCAACTTCTCATGGGGATGTCAATTTCCAGACGATAGAAGGCAAAAATGTTGAAATACGCTCCTCTCAGGGGGATATTACAGGCCAAATGCTGTCGTCGGATACCGTAACGATTGAGACCTCCCATGCAGATATCCAAATGGAAGAAGTTCAGTCTAAACGCATGACGGCTAGCACCTCACACGCTGACATTTCCATTCGATATCTGACTGGAGATTCGATGATCTCGACTTCTCATGGCGACATCACTTTGTTTGTCGCGGGAAAAGAACAAGTAGATTTAGAAACCCAGCACGGAAACATCGACCTAAAAGTAGACGGAGCGATCGGGTCTGATTTAGATCTTCGGGCGGAAAGCGTTCGCGTAGATCGCTCTCTTTCGGTAAAAGGAGAGACCAGCAGAAAAAGAGTTGATGGTGCCGTAAACGGTGGCGGTCGCCTGATAAAAGCGCGTACAACGCACGGATCCATTGCAATTGATACCAAGTAATGGACCTAGGAAGAGCGCTTGCCACGGCGACCAATCACGATTGATAGCCAAAAAGCGAAGGCTGCGGTTGCGAACTCGACTTGGTCGTTAAACAGTTGGATCGTCGCTTTGCGAGAGAAAATGTTTTTGCGCGTTATGGACGCGACCAACTCGCCATGATGTTCAAGAAAAAAGTTGAACGTAAATAGACCCTCCGCGTGTAGTCGAAGCTCGCCCATAGGAGCCTGTATATCAAAAGATCGTCGAAATGCGGACACCTTCTTTGCCTTCGCAAAGGGTACGCCATCTTCTGTGACCTCCCATTCTCCCGACGCGATCTTCGTTTTTAGTATTTCATAAAAAACGTCATCGATCACCATAGTGCCTTGCTCTCTGATGAATTCGAAGTCTAGTGTCGCTCGTTTCCGAAGCCCTGTGAGGGTATAGCTTCTAGAAAAAAACGAATAGGGTCGACAATTGATCATAACAAGGAAAAGGTCAGGGTAGTCAGAACGTCTGAAAACAGGGATTAAGAGCCCGGATCGGGTTCATTCTTCCAATTTCGGTGGCCTGGGATACGGTTTTTAAACTTGGAGCGAAATCCTCCCATTCCGGATGATTAAAGTAGCTGGGTTTAGCCCCGCATGCTAAAATCAAATAGTCAAAGTTGAAGTCGCCAATGGATGTCGTGAGGACCTTCTGATCGGGATCGAGTCCAGTAGCCGTACCTCGGAGCACCGATACGTTTTTGTGCTTGGATAGCAAGCTGCGAATCGGGGCGGCAATATCGGCCGGCGAAAGACCCGCCATGGCGACCTGATACAAGAGCGGTTGAAAAAGATGAAAGTTTTGACGGTCTATTAACGTCACTTTCAAATCGTTTTTCGATCCGAGTAATTTCGCGGCATTTAAACCGGCAAAGCCACCACCAACAATAACAACATGTTTCATCTAACCTTAAGCCGTGCTACCAATTAAGCCAAATGCCGTGCGCATCATCAGGGAAAACGGTTCGGGATGCCCCTTTTTGAACCCGTTTCAGCGATACGCCTTGAACTCTGGGATGATTTTCATTCGTATTTAGGAGGATAAGAACGCCATTCGAGACGCCATATGCCATTCCGAAGCGATCTCCCGTGACTTCGAATAGGCCACACTTTTTGGCTCCCAATCCCAAAACGACGTCTTCAAACCCCTTAGACGCATCAAGCCAAACCGCGTTAATTCCATTCGTTCCGTTCGTGTGATTCAATAGTGAATCAGGGTCAATTACGGTACTTGGTTTTTCAATAACAAATACATGTGCCCAAGTTGGATTCTGGAAGGTCAAATAGGTGGACTGCTGACTCTGGATAATTTTAGGCTGGGCACCAACCTCTTCGGCTTTGGTGCCAATCGATTCAAGAGAGCCTACCAATGCTAGGAAGGCCCCACCTTCACCACGTTGCAAGAACGTAGCATACCCTTTCGTGATTTCGTCAGAAGGCTCCTTCTCCAGCGATAAAAGTTCAATTTCTGTAGCATCCCTGAACTTTGCGTGTTGGTTTATTATTCCATTTGCATGGGGTCTTCCTTTTTTCAGGGTAAAACCCAAGTTCAAAAAGGTTGAGGATGCTTGATCTAAATCGTTGACGGCCAAAACCACATGATCGATGGCAAGGGGTGCCTCCGGATAAACGCATGCCTGAAGCGATTGCCCGAGGGAAAGGTGTGGGATCATCCAAAGGAGAAAACACGCGAGGAGCAGAGAGGGCGTTCTACGAGAAAAAGAAGGGGTCATTTCGACTTGAACAACCACATGGTAAAACCGCCAAATGCGCCGCCGAGCGCCCCACCGATAGCCGTTACTAATAGATTGCCGGCGAGGTCAAATTCGGGCACATAACCATTAATAAGGAAGAAGCGAAGGGTCATGAAAATGGAGCCGATAATGCCAATTTTGACCATCATGGGCACTAATTTTCGAGAAGGTATGGCTTTGAATACATAGTATCCGATAATGCCGGCGGTTGCTCCCGAAACGAGGCACATAAACCCTAAATGGACCGCGACCGCCCAGTTCAAACCCTCTGTAAATCCACCTAGGACACCGTATACAAACCCGCCCACGGCAGCGCCAAAAGCGAGGGGAATCGGGGACGAATTTGGGACCGATGATCGGCTAGCCATTTAGCTATGAAACCTCAGGATGTTGCTTTGTTGGGTTGATTTAAAGTACAACAATTATCGTTTTCGCCAAGCGGTGTAAATGTATTCTTGTTCGACCTTTCCGGGCGTAATGTGGACCTCGGTTTTGGTGTCTAGCAGTTCAAAACCTTTGGAGAATACGTCCTTTAATTTGGGGAGGGTATATCGGTTGACTAGTAAACCGGAGCATCGGGGAGGGGCGTTTTCGGAGAAAACGCCCAGAATCACAATCCCACCCGTTATGAGCGTGCTTTCAATGTGCTTCAAATAGGATTCGATTTCAGGTCCGTCTTGCAGGAAATGAAAAGCAGCCCGATCGTGCCATACCTGAACCGGCGAAAGATTTAGATCGGGATTCCGGATGTCATTACATAGAAACTGTGCTCCACCAGCCTGTGCCGCCAATCTTTGTTTTGCTTCGGCAATCGCTGCTTCGGAAATGTCCACAATAGTGAGGGACGTGAAATTCCTTGCGATGAGTTCATCTACTAGCGTGGAAGATCCCCCACCAATATCGACTAGTCCTGCGTCTCGTCCGTCGGCGTGCGTCAATACCCATTCTAACGATGTGGTTAAGACCGGAGCATACCAACCTAATTCCTCGCGTCGGTATTTTCCGTAAATCATGTTCCAATGTTCAGGGGAGGACGTACGTTCGGCGGTCATGTGGTTTATCTGTTTCCTTTAAGGAAGGCTTGGCGTAAGGGCTCAATGGTGATTCAAAAACGCCACTTCAACATCTCGGTTTCTTTTGCCCATTTCCCTTAGCATCCAGCCCGCGGCATACTGGCAACTGCAGGGTTGGTTTTAAAGCTTAAATCCCGCCGTTTTCAATGCTTTTTCCGCTACTAACAGGTCTCCTTGTCGAACTAAAATGTAGTCGGTGTCGAAGGTGGAGAAGGAAAAGATTGAGACTTCAGCATGGGCCAACACGGCCGAGAGGCGGGCAATGACGCCTATAATGTTAAAATCTAGCGGCCCCTCTACCATGAAACACGCCCAATTTTCTTCTGTTTTTGCATGGCTTACTGGGATATCTGCGCGACATACAATCGACAATTCATCTTTGGTTCTTCCCACAAAAAAAATGGGTGAACCCAAAACCGTTGGTGGAATTGGACGACTAGGAGGCAGTTTATGAATGGAAAAGGTCTCATTAAGAAGCCGTACGCGAAGATCACTCATGAAATTGGATGGACTAAATACATTGAATTAGCGAACGCGTTGCGCCAAGCGCCTGCAAGGATCCCCGCAAGGGGGATTAATACCCAGGAAAACGACCAAAAATAATCCATACTGGTAATTACG
>JAURGV010000399.1 GCA_030833605.1 Rhodothermales bacterium | reverse complement strand
AAGAACCGCTAGTACCTGAAGAACCTGAAGTTCCACTTGTTCCTGAAGAACCGCTTGAACCAGAAGTTCCACTTGTTCCAGAAGAACCAGAAGTTCCACTTGAACCTGAAGTTCCTGATGTTCCACTTGTTCCTGATGAACCAGACGTTCCACTCGAACCTGAACTTCCTGATGTTCCACTTGTTCCTGATGAACCTGATGAGCCAGATGTACCGCTAGTTCCACTAGAACCAGATGTTCCACTTGTTCCCGATGAACCACTCGAACCAGATGTTCCACTTGTTCCTGATGAACCACTTGTTCCACTTGAACCTGAACTTCCTGATGTTCCACTTGTTCCTGATGAACCACTTGTTCCAGAACTTCCTGATGAACCACTTGTTCCTGATGACCCTGAAGTACCTGATGTTCCACTTGTTCCTGATGAGCCTGAACTACCTGATGTTCCACTTGTTCCTGATGAACCACTCGAACCGGATGTACCATTTGTTCCACTAGTTCCCGAACTACCTGATGAGCCAGATGTTCCTGATGAGCCTGAACTACCTGATGTTCCAC
>JAURGV010000398.1 GCA_030833605.1 Rhodothermales bacterium | reverse complement strand
AACTGTCGTAATAAACTTTTTCATTTAATTAAAGCTTGGTTACTGTACCACCTAAGGCCTCAACTGCAGCTACTGCTGAAGCAGAGAATTGGTGTGCACTTACGTCTAACTTGGATGTCAATTGACCACCACCGAGAATTTTGATCTTGTCATTCTTAGAAGCCAACCCGTGAGAAACGAGGGTTTCAAGTGTAACAGAAGTCAATTTAAATTGCTCTGCAAGGGCTTGCAAGGTATCCAAATTTACTGGTTTGAACTCAGTCTTGTTCAAGGATTTGAAGCCAAACTTAGGTACACGTCTTTGAAGAGGCATCTGACCACCTTCAAAACCAATCTTAGATTTGTAACCAGATCTAGATTTGGCACCTTTATGACCTCTTGTGGAAGTTCCACCTCTACCAGAACCGGTACCACGACCAATTCTTTTGCGGTTTTTGGTTGATCCTTCAGCTGGAGTTAATGTATTCAGTTTCATAGTTAAGCTTCCTCCACTTTTACAAGGTGATTCACTTTATTTACCATTCCAGCAATTTGTGGAGTTTGTTCAACTACCACAGACTTGCT
>JAURGV010000397.1 GCA_030833605.1 Rhodothermales bacterium | reverse complement strand
GAATGGTTCAAATACTTAAAAAATCTAGAAATTAACTTGCTGATTTAAGGATTTGAGCTTTATCTGCTGCTTCCCATGAAAATTCTGGCTCGTCACGGCCAAAATGCCCATAAGCCGCTGTTTTCTTATAAATGGGACGTAATAAATCAAGCATTTGCACAATGCCTTTAGGTCTTAAATCAAAATGCTCAAGAACTAATGTGGTCAATTTGTCGTCTGCAATCTTGCCTGTACCGTAAGTTTCCACCATAACTGAGGTCGGTCTTGCAACGCCAATCGCATATGAAATTTGAACTAAGCAGCGAGAGGCTAAGCCTGCTGCCACAATATTTTTAGCCACATAGCGCGCAGCGTATGCTGCTGAACGATCAACTTTGCTCGGATCTTTTCCTGAAAAAGCCCCGCCACCATGAGGTGCAGAACCGCCGTAGGTATCTACAATAATTTTACGCCCAGTAAGCCCACAATCGCCTTGGGGCCCTCCAATGACAAATCGGCCAGTAGGATTTACAAGATACTTGATGTCGCCTTTCATAAGCTCTTTAGGCAAAATAGGCTTAATAATT
>JAURGV010000396.1 GCA_030833605.1 Rhodothermales bacterium | reverse complement strand
AACGCCAGCCTCCTTGAGCTTGTCGAGCATGGCACACATGATGTTGGCATGGGCATGGGTTTGTTCCATGAACATCTTTGCCCGCTCTGCGGACATGGTGTGGACACGGCCAGTGGGTTCCACATAGCGCCAGCTGCCATCAGGCTGGGGATCACCCTGGAGGGCAAGACGCTCTGAGTTATGAACGTACCGTAGTTCGAGGTTGTGATAGTCCTTAAGACCGTCAGCCGCTGTCCAGGTTGCTCCAAGGTTGTAACGCTGCTCTTCATCAGAGTAAGCGTGGAACTCAGGGATGAGATGCTTGAATGCAGCAAAGAGTTGCATGATGTTGAGTTGAGTGTGTGTTTGGTAGGGACAGAGAGACTTGAACTCTCACGATCAATGATCTACGGATTTTAAGTCCGTTGCGTCTACCGATTCCGCCATGTCCCCATTACTTGGCCTTACCTCTACATCAATAGATGTTGAGTGCCAAGTGTGATCATGGGGCAGCGGCTCAGTGCCGTAGTCCCATGTGTCGTAATCATCCTCGTTGCGAGGATCTTGGTCGATCAAGATGTACTGAG
>JAURGV010000395.1 GCA_030833605.1 Rhodothermales bacterium | reverse complement strand
CAGCAAGACCAGCTGACATCTGTTGCTGACCTGTAAGTAAAAATGTAATAACAAATGTTAAAACAAACGTAGTCAACCTATAGGTGATAGTTTTAGCTAATGTTCTTGTGTTAGTATCCATAGCAACCTCGTAAATGGTAGGACCTAGGAGATTTGAACTCCTGACCAATAGATTAAAAGTCTACTGCTCTACCAGCTGAGCTAAGGTCCCAAAAAAACAAAATGGCGACCCGTACCGGACTTGAACCGGTGGCCTCATGCGTGACAGGCATGCGTTCTAACCAACTGAACTAACGGGCCTGAATAAATGGTGGGAAAGGAAGGATTCGAACCTACTCAGCTAATAGCGCCAGATTTACAGTCTGGTGTGACTCTCCAACTTCACCGCTTGCCCACATAAACTTGGCTGAGGAGCATGGATTCGAACCACGATAAGCAGGATCAAAACCTGCTGTCCTGCCGTTAGACGACTCCTCAGAAGATTAGACAGCCGACACGTACATTGCTGCAGAGGTGTCGGGCAAATAAGATTGTTATTCGCACTATTTGCTGCGTCTCACCTTCAGGTTTCTAGAACTG
>JAURGV010000394.1 GCA_030833605.1 Rhodothermales bacterium | reverse complement strand
CCCATTGTTGTGGAAGGGGAGCCCAGGTTATCGGCAAATGCAGAGGTCGTAGACGTCACAGGCGATGGGTTGAACGACGTTATTCTGGCCATTGGTAGGCACTGGCCGGGGCCCAATTTATTGTTCACAGGTGATGGGCAAGGTGGGTTCACAGCGGTGGATACGCTGTCTTTCCCCCAGGACCGCTCGTATTCCGTTTCTGCGGTAGACCTCGATAACGATGGAGATATCGATCTGGTGGTTTCGAACGACCGCCCCGATCCGAAGTACGTTCTTTTAAATGATGGAAGTGGAGATTTCTCAAATCGTGTTGAGTTTGGCGACCCCATGTGGCCCACGCGTAACATAACGGTTTCTGATTTGAATGCGGATGGGCTGCCTGACATTGTCGTAGCGAACAGAAGCGATGCCCCAGAGGGCGATAACTGGATCTGCTTGAATACCTCTTCTGCCGAATTCTCTGTCGCCTGTGCGCCCTTGAGCTCCGGCTCGGCCACCACCATTGCCGTGGCCGACGTGAATGGAGATGGATTTCCGGACCTCATTATTCCGTACCGCGACTTGGGACAAAGTTATGTGTATGTCGGCGACGGAACAGGCGCTTTTGAA
>JAURGV010000393.1 GCA_030833605.1 Rhodothermales bacterium | reverse complement strand
CGATTCTTAGGATAACAACAGGGCAGATTGTGACTGTAAAATATTTTAAGAGTATATTGTCTTAAATGTTATTCGAGTCAATCTCAGTCTACCATGTTTACTACTGAATCCCGAGTCGGAGATATCGCCGTCGAACAAACTTCCGCGACAAGGTCATTTTATCGTTTCGGTATTGATTTTTGTTGTGGGGGAGGGAAATCCATTTCTTCCGTTTGTGCCAAAAAGGGAATTGACGTTTCGGAGGTCCTGCGCGATATCGAGCTTCAGAAAAGTGGCATCCAGGAAGCGCCCAATTCGTGGAATGAGGCCTCCTTACCAGCCATTATTGCGCATATTATTTCCCAATACCATGAACCGCTTCGTATCGAGCTGCCCCGTTTAGGCGAAATGTTGGACAAAGTTCAGCGTGTACATGGGCACGTAGATCCGGAACGTTTTGATCGATTGCAAGCCGTTTACATCTCCTTAGTGGAAGAATTGTTTGCGCACATGGGCGATGAGGAGCGCGTGTTATTCCCGCTGATCATGCAAGGTCGGGGTGCTACGGCCACCGAAACGATCGCAGCACTCGAGGGTGAGCATGAGGCTGCCGGTGAAGCTCTGAGAACGCTACG
>JAURGV010000392.1 GCA_030833605.1 Rhodothermales bacterium | reverse complement strand
CGTCAAGTAACAACTAAATTTTATGAGGAGCCGAACGACTCTTTTATTACTATTGACAATCGCTTCGATAACTTGTATGAAGATACGTATCTTGAAAACTTCTCTCCTTCCTACTACAGGAAAGAGAAAGTGTTCTTCTAAGGAGAATGACATGAGCATTGTTAAGCGTTATGATCTTATGATCGGTCGTTGGGTTGTCGGTTACTGGAAGAACAACACACAGTTTTATATTATGTACTACGAGTGAGAGACTGGACCCTTAGCTCAGTTGGTAGAGCATCTGACTTTTAATCAGAGTGTCATGGGTTCAAATCCCGTAGGGTCTACCAAATTGTAGTCGAACGGATACATACTACAAAGTTGCCGTTCGACTACATTATAAGAGGGGAAAAATATGAGCGTTGCAGATAAACGTGGAATGATGGGTGTTCTGAAATCTTTTGATTATTCAGACCATCAACAGTATGACCAACTTGGTCGAGATGCAATGCGTAAATTTATCGATAAAGCCTTCGAAGGTAAAAATTTAAGGACGATTGATAACCCTGACAAACACGGGATTGATCTTCTTACTCTCAACGATAAAGATGAAGTGGTTCACTGCTGGGAGATTGAAGTTCGTCATGGAAACTGGAAAGGCGATGTA
>JAURGV010000391.1 GCA_030833605.1 Rhodothermales bacterium | reverse complement strand
AAAGCTTCAAAGCCACATTCATAAGCAGATAATTTTTCTGAATCAGGAGAGCTAGGAGATAAGATTTTAGAGAGTAGATACATAGCAATAGCCATACCCGCTCCAATAAGGATAAAAATCAAAATTAAGATATAATCAACATTGAACATAAAAACCTAAATCTAATTAATAAATTGGATTAATTTAACTATAAAAGTGACGCAACAGTATTGAATAATTAACTATACTGGCGGGAGCGACGGGACTCGAACCCGCGACCTCCTGCGTGACAGGCAGGCGTTCTAACCAACTGAACTACACCCCCGATTTAAAATCGAATGGTGGGCGATGACGGACTCGAACCGCCGACCCTCTCGGTGTAAGCGGGATGCTCTACAAAATGAGCTAATCGCCCTATCTAATGTAAATTAGACTGTGGACTTTATTAGTTCTTTTAGCTGTTTTCCAGCAAGAAATTTTGGTTTTTTTGATGCAGGGATATCAATAGTTTCTCCTGTACGAGGATTTCTACCTGTCTTTGCTTTAGTGTTTGCAACTTTAAAGGTTCCAAAACCAGCAATCTTGACGTCACCGCCTGCTTTTAATTGAGATGTGATAATATCGAATAAACTTTCTACAGCCTTTGTTGCATCTGACTTACCAACACCATTTTTGCTACTATAT
>JAURGV010000390.1 GCA_030833605.1 Rhodothermales bacterium | reverse complement strand
GACATGAGTACGTCAGAGATCGTTGGCCTCATTTTTCAGACCCTTTGGTGGGTGATTTTGGGGCGCGTGCTTCTCTCCTGGTTTGACCCCTCTGGCAACTATCGGATCTCGCGCATCCTCTACGACATGAGTGAGCCGATCCTCGCGCCTGCCCGAAGAATTCTGCCAACCTTTGGTGGTGTGGACTGGTCCCCCCTTGTCACAATGATCGTTCTGAACCTGCTCCAAGGATTTGTGGTCTCAAGCCTGTAAGGCTGAACCTAGTAGAATCTGCGCCCGAGGGCGATTAGCTCAGTTGGTTAGAGCGCACGGTTCACATCCGTGAGGTCACTGGTTCGAGTCCAGTATCGCCCACCACTTTCGCAGCGCTTCTAGCTACTCTTCGCCATCCTTCGCAGCACCGCTGGCATGATCCCACCGTTGCGGTAGGTGTTCACTTCGTTTGGGCCGTCGAGGCGTACGAGTGCTGAGAACTCTTTTGCAGGGCCGGTTGGTGCGTCGTTGCTGTCGACGGGCTGTGCGCTGATGCGGATCTCTGAGCGCGCGGTGCAGCTGCCGATGTTTGCGATTGTGAAGCGCTCGGTTCCGGTGAGGCCCAAGGATTCGGCGCTCTCGCCGGGTAGGAATTGGAGTGGCAGAACACCCATGCCAATCAGGTTGGAGCGGTG
>JAURGV010000038.1 GCA_030833605.1 Rhodothermales bacterium | reverse complement strand
GTCTAAAGCACCTTCATGAGCTGCTTTGTCGATTCCAAAGGCTAGTCCGCTGATAATGGTGACCCCTTTTGCGGCTAATTCGAAAGCGAGACGGTGCGCCGAGCGTCGGCCGTAGGCCGACGCTCGGCGCGTCCCAACAATAGAAACACAGGGCTGCTCCAATACCGCAGGATCCCCCGCATACCAAAAAAAGGGAGGAGGATCGGTAATTTCTTTCAAAAGAGGGGGGTATTCGGCATCCGCATAGCCCATCATATTCCGTTTTCGCTCGCCTTGTGACCGAGCCAAATAGCCATCATTTTGCTCAACCGAACTGTTCTTAACCGCAATTCGAAGCCCGTCTACAATGGCTTTCCTTTTAAGGGGCGGAATACGCGCCACACCTGGGTCACTCTTCAAAAATGCTTCAGCCACATTTATGGCCGTCCCGTACGTGTCGTACAGTCGTTTTTGAGTAATGCATCCCATCCCAGGAATTTCATCAAGAGCAAACCGAAGCAACCACTCTCTACGGGTTGATCTCTCCAAACGATTTTGATTCAACAACATAGCCCCACAACATCCGTTTTAGTTCGTCTAACTTCATGTGCGCCACAGAACTAAATGCTATCGTGGGAATGTCGGCAGGGATACTTTTTCGAGCTTTCTTTTCAAACTTGACCCGCTCTTCCGAAGGCAATAAATCCAATTTCGAAATACCAACCAATCGAGGTTTATCGAGCATACTGGCATCAAAGGCCTCCAGTTCACCCAAAAGCGTTCGGTATTCTGCTCCGATATCGTCTGAAGTGACCGGAATCAAGAATAGCAACACCGCATTTCGCTCGATATGCTTTAGGAATTGAATCCCCAGTCCTTTGCCTTCGCTTGCCCCTTCAATAATTCCAGGAATGTCAGCGATCACAAACGATTGAAAATTATCGACCGATACCACACCTAAACTCGGCTCAAGCGTCGTAAAGGGATAATCTGCGATCTTGGGGCGGGCAGCAGAAACACTGGCTACCAACGTGCTCTTTCCAGCATTGGGAAAGCCCACGAGGCCTACGTCTGCTAATAATTTCAGCTCAAAGGTGATGTTTCGCTCTTCGCCAGGTTCTCCAGGCTGTGCGTGCCGCGGTGTTTGGTGTGTCGAGGAATTAAAAAAGTCATTCCCTTTTCCTCCTCTCCCCCCTTGGGCCAATACCATGGTCTCCCCTTCAACCACCAATTCGCCGATCAATTCTTCTGTATCGGTGTCCTTCACCACGGTACCAACAGGAACACGAAGTACAATATTGTTACCGTCCTTGCCTGATTTCAAGGCTCCAGAGCCGTTATGACCGTTTTCAGCAAAGTGATGACGGTTATATCGGTGATCCAACAGCGTGTATAACTGCGAATCAGCTACAATGATGACCGATCCACCTTCGCCACCATTTCCTCCATCGGGCCCCCCTTTGGGTTCGAACTTGGCCCGTCGAAATGAAACGGAACCGGCACCGCCTTTCCCGCTTCTTACACTTACTGTTACGTAATCAACGAACTTCATAGATATCTTTTCATCCCAGCACTCATCTGAGCGCGCTATCTTACCGAGGTGGTGATCGAACGAATGTTTGATCCGACGGGATGGTGACCATCATCAACCCGACTTAGACCTATACGCATCAATCACTGATCCGGCTCCCAAAAGACCCAACTCCTTGAAAAACATAACTATTTATACCGACGGCGCTTGTAGCGGCAACCCTGGACCAGGCGGATGGGCCGCTTTATTGATTTACGGTTCCAAGGAACGCGTGTTGACCGGGTTTGAAGCTGACACCACCAATAATAGGATGGAGCTTGCAGCCGTGGTCGAATCCCTACGTGTTTTAAAAGAACGTTGTAAAGTAGCCGTCCACACCGATAGTTCGTATGTGGCCAACGCATTTAACGAAAATTGGATTGAAGGGTGGATTCGTAGGGGTTGGAAAACAGCGGGTAAAAAGCCGGTTAAAAACCAGGACCTTTGGGAGGATCTGATCAAACAGGTAGAAAAGCACGAGGTCCAGTTCGTTAAAGTCAAAGGCCATTCGGACGACGAATTGAACAATCGGGTAGACCAACTAGCGGTTGAAGCCATCCGAATTGGCGCGTAACCAACAAGTGGGTTCTGCTATTCGTTGTCGCCTAAAAGCGCACAAGATCCTCTTCCGCTAAGCGCTTCCACAAACATTGCGATAAACTGTTCGATTTCGGATGTGCGCACGTCAAGGTGCATCCGCGTAAGCTGTGTGTACGTCGTATCACGCATCACCACGTCAAATTGACTCACGGTATGCATGGCGGGTGATGTATCGTCGTAATCAAATTCGATAACCACTCCTGTCCGAGGAATCACTTCTTTCCGCGACGACGCATCGAGGGCTAGGCCTGCCGCATCTCCATAAGCGCGTACCAACCCTCCAGTACCGAGCTTTGTGCCACCATAGTAGCGCGTCACTACCACGAGAACATTGGTCACTTCATGCCCTTCAATTTGTCGAAAAATGGGCAATCCTGCTGAAGAATTAGGCTCTCCATCGTCGCTGTACCGAAATATCAACCCATCCGCACCAATTTTATAGGCGCTGCAATGATGTGTGGCATCGTATCCCTTTTTCTTCACGTCCGCTAAAATAGCCTCGGCCTCAAGCACGGTAGAAACAGGAAATGCCTCGGCGATAAATCTCGATCCCTTGATCTTGATTTCCGCTGAGGCACCTTCCTTGACGATAAAATATGGTTCGATCCCTTTGTTCATGCCGTTAATATAACGACGTGAGGTAGGGATGTGTCGCCCTAGTAGTCCTTTTGATTAAGGGCCTACTTTTCTCAGAAAGCTGTCTTGGCCTTTTACCCACAAGTCGTTTTGTGCAACACGGGCTGGTTTTTCCTGATCAAATTTGCTGTAATACACTCGGAAAGTGACGTCATTTTCGGCTTCAATGCGTGAAACCCAAGCCTCTTTGTACTGTGCAGCTAATTGTTTGGCCCCTTCTTCGGTTGAAAACGAGCCAATTTGGAGCGTGTACATCTCAATACGAGTCGGCTGAACCGGTTCCACTTTAGGCTCCGGTTCTACTTTAGGCTCCGGCTTAGCATTGACGGCTAACAAATTTGACGTATTCGCCGGTCCAATGCGTATTGTCGCTGTGTCCGACTCAAATAGTCCAATTTTTTTGGCAGCCGCTCCCGAAAGATCAATAATGTGATTGTCACCTGAACGCAGGCGGTCGTTAATGCGAACCACTACGGTCTGATTGGTCTCAATATTTGTGACCTGAACCATCGTGTCAAATGGGAAGGTAGGGTGCGCTCCGGTCAATGCTTTGTGATCATAACGTTCACCTGACGCCGTTTTGGCACCATGCTGACCTAAATTATACCAGCTCGCAAAGCCCTCTTGAACGTTAATTTGAGCTTTACGGGTCGCCACGTCTTGTGCGTGAACCGTTGCTGGAAGCGCGATAGCTAGTAATGTCGCGACAATAAGCGCGATAACAAGCCAAAGGGATGATAGAAATTGTTTGGTAGTGATGATCATGATAGACCTCTAGTGAGCAATGTTTGTCCGTTGCTCCTTCATCATCCAATATCCATGCCATTCCACCTTTTCAGGCTAAAACGGTACGGATTCTATCCTATTCCAATCCATCGTGTCCATAATTAGGCATTTGGACACTAAAAATGAGTAAATCTTGCCACTCTAAGCGAATATTCTTCCGCTTTCGTCTCACACGCGATTGAAATTAGCCGCGAATCTCAGTAACCAAGCCAATTTCATTCAGAACCCCACACACACGAAGGCAGGATTCAAACTCTCCATCAAACACCCGAGCCTTCCCTTCCAAGTGAACGGTCCATGACAAGTCTTCTGCTCTGCCACGAGTACACGAGATGGCTTTTATCAGCTGGAAGATGACTTCTTCAAACGTATGAATCTCATCGTTAAACAGGTCGACGCTCCAAAGCGTTTCGACAGCCTCTTCAACGGCCGTTTCGATCTGAACGGATTCTTTGTGGTCAGCCAACGCCCCGATTATATAGGTATCGTTTCTATTCGGGAATAACATACAGACAGGCCCTACTAGAATCGCTAAACGGACTGAATCTCGACGTGAAAGTCCTCCATCACCGCATTGGCAAGTAACTGCTTACAAGCATTTTCTGCAACGGTTTTGGCTTCTGCTGCACTTGCCGCATCCACATCAAGTTCGATAAACTTACCAATTCGTACAGACTGCACGGATGAAAAACCAAGCTCGCCCAGCGCATGGTGTGCCGCTTTCCCTTGGGGGTCAAGAATCGATGGACGCAATGTGACAGTGATGTGTGCTTTGTACATGTAGCTCGCTTAACGTGCAATTGAAGGCGTTTGAGAACGCGTAAAATACGAATGGATGGTCTAAGTATTTGTAGAATTTACGTCTGAATCGCTCGGCGGAATCGGCTGAGGATCGATCGGCTCTGTATTATTTACGGCTTTGATGAAGCCAGCAAACGCTCTAATCAATCCCACAATCAAATACGTAGAGACCACAAACAACAATCCGGGCTCCCTAAAGACGACCGTGATTAAGAAACCGGCGAAATAGATCAACGACTTAAGACGGTGAGTTCGAATGTATTCGACAGATGGCCGCGGTGCGGAATCGTACGGAATATTCGAAACCATCAGACCGGAAAGCACGACTACAGCGGTCAAAATGATCGACATATCCTTGCTGCCTGTGGTTACAGAAGAAAAAATATCCGGGTTCAGAATAATGGATACAATGGCCACGGCCGAAACGGGAATCGGAATGCCGGCAAAAACATCTTTTTTCTCCCCTTCATAATTCATGTTGAAGCGAGCCAGTCTAACCGCTCCAGCCATCGCAGGAAGCGATGATATGATGATTCCCGGGATACCAAAGTTTTTCAACCCAAACTCATAGATCAAAAACGACGGGGCAACCCCAAAGGATACCACATCACAAAGGCTATCCAGCTCCATCCCAAAGAGGCTCGTTCCGTTCGTCAAACGAGCCATCATGCCATCTAGCATATCGAACAAGCTCGCCAATAAAATTAGCCAACCAGCGTATTCCAAGCGACCCTCAAGAACCTGAATCAGCGACAAAAAGCCGCAAAACAAATTCATCAGGGTGAAAAAAGAGGGTACCGCAGCGCGTGGAATTTTCCGTGGCAAACGAGGCCCCTTCGCTTCCCGATACGTAATCAGTCGTTGTCTAAAACGTCGCTGTTTAAGCCCCGGACGTTCTTTCTTTTTTTTGGAACGTAGCATACCCAACTAATTTACACTCCCTGGCAGGTGTCCAAGTACGGTGGTACCGCCCTGTACTTTGTCCCCAATATTTACCGTCACGATCGATTCACGAGGAACGATTACATCCATCCTCGATCCAAATTTAACGATTCCGAAGCGATCGCCTAATTTTACTTGGTCGCCCACGGACACATGATATACAATGCGCCGGGCTACGGCGCCCGCAATTTGTTTAAATAATACCTTGTGCCCAGACGGGTGCTTTAAGCCTAATTGCGACCGCTCGTTGAGTTCGCTGGCCTTTTCATGCCAGGCCACTAAATAGTCGCCCGAAACATATTCATCAAATTCAATTACGCCGTCTGCAGGTATTCGGTTTACGTGCACATTCAGTGGCGAGAGAAAGATAGAAATTTTGAGGGCGGGACCTTTGAAATAGAGAGGCTCTTCAATTTCATCAATCAATAACACCTTTCCATCCGCAGGAGACATCAGGGTATTATCTGCAACTTGTGGAATTAGGCGAACGGGATCCCTAAAGAAGTAGAGGGTAAAGCCAAGAACCACAACCCCTAACAATACGAGGATGCCTCCAACAATTCCGCCATACATCCATCCCAAGGTCCCCACTACGGCCGCAATAACTGCAGCTCCAGCGATTAACGCATATCCTTCTTTTGCAAACATAAGTGATCGATCCTTAAAGCATTATTTGGTCAGGGAAACCCGAAAATACCATCTTCGTTCGACTGCAACCCTATCTAAGCAAAAGTTTCCTTAATTCAAGCTCCGCAACCTGTGCCTAGCGTTTCGTTTCACACACTCGGCTGTAAACTCAACTTTGCAGAAACGGGTACCATTTCGAGGCAGTTTCAAGATCAACAATATACGGTAGTTCCATTTGGTTCGCCCGCTGATGTTGTTGTTTTGAATACGTGCACGGTTACGGAAGAAGCCGATCGCAAGTGCAGGCAAGCCATTCGAAAAGCATTAAAGGCCAACGATCTAGCGTGTGTAGTGGTTACTGGCTGTTTTGCGCAATTGAGACCCGAACAAATTGCAGCCATTCCAGGAGTCGATGTGGTGCTGGGTGCGAACGAAAAATTTGATGTATTCCGATACGTCGACGCATTCGCGAAGCGAGAACAAACTCAAGTCGATGTCTCCTGTATTGACGATGTGGAATCGTTTGGAGCCGCATTTTCAGCCTCTGAACGAACCAGAGCGTTCTTAAAAGTGCAAGATGGATGCGATTATACCTGTTCTTTTTGTACGATTCCCATGGCGCGCGGCAAGAGCCGATCCGCTAAGGTGACAGAAATTGTTCGCCAGGCCGACGAGATTGCCGAAAAAGGATTCAAGGAGATTGTTATTTCAGGCGTCAACATTGGATTGTTTGGGCTGGACAAGGATGAATCGTTGATGGCGTTGATTCAGGAATTGGATCGAGTGGAAGGCATTGAGCGATATCGCATTTCTTCCTGTGAGCCCAACTTGTTGACGGACGAAATTATTGATTTCGTTGGCCGTTCAAGGGCTTTCATGCCACATTTCCACCTCCCATTGCAGAGCGGAGATGATTTTGTACTCGGCAAAATGCGCCGCCGATACCGCACACGCGATTATCAGAACAGAGTCGAAAAGGTGTTGGAAGTGATTCCAGATGCCGCTATTGGAGTGGATGTAATTGTTGGGTTTCCAGCTGAAGGAGACGAACAATTCGATGCCACGTATGCCTTTATCGAATCCCTTCCCGTTAGTTATTTGCACGTATTTACCTATTCCGAACGCCCCGAAACCGTTGCGGTAGATCAACTTACAGCGATGGGCGGCTCGTTTGTTGAAAAACGGATCCGTTCGGAGCGCAATCGGCGTTTACGCGTGCTTTCTGAAAAGAAAAAAGGAGCTTTTTACAGTCGATTCGAAGGCCAGGAACGTCCCGTACTGTGGGAAAGCGCCGAGTCGAACGGTCGCATGAGTGGCTTTACGGACAATCATATCCGTGTGGAGGCCGATTTTGACGCTTCGCGAACGGGTTTGATAGATTCAGTCTTTTTGGGACGGATGAATCAAAACGGGATGGTAGATTGCACCGAAATGCCTTTGTTGAACGTACTGTAACGGTCTTTGAATGCTGCCTTACGAAAGGCGTTCGTTTTCATTGCATCTGCTCTTCTATCTGCTTTTATGCTAAGAGTTTTTTTACTTCTCGTACTGTTTGTGACAGTTGCCTCCGGTTGCCAAATCGCGGGCCCCGACGATCCACGAACGTCAACAGATGCCCAACAGCGCTCCAAATGGGATGCCTACCAGAATGGAACGTATGAATTTACCATCATTCGGGGCTGTTTTTGTATTAATGGTGGCGAGCATCAGGTAGTTGTGACAGATAACAAAGTCTCGAGCGCCTATTCCGTTTGGAGAGAAGAAGCCTATCCCGCTGAACAGCTAGAGTATTTTGAAACCGTAGACGATCTGTTTGCTATGCTCGAACGGGCTCGCGAGGAAGCCGACGACGTCTCGGTTACGTTTTCGGAGCATGGCTATCCCTCGGAACTGGTTATAGACTGGATCAAGGAAGCCGTGGATGACGAAATCGCGTTTACTATTAGCAAAGTGACCGTGCCAAAAAACTGATCAGAATGCGTTCTGATTACCGCGTTTTAAGGTCTACGAGATACATCGGAATCAAGATGGACACATAGGCGACAAGGTCAAACACGTCAAATGTGGCATCGTACAGATTGAAGTACTGAGCTCCCTCAATTCCAAAAGCTACGATCAGAAAAATGACCAGGGTTCTGGTTGGCGAAAAGAATCGAGTCCATCCGTTTTCTGCGTATTCCGTAAATCTGAGCCTGAAAAGAACGTAATTCCACGCAGGGCCGGTCATGTCCAAGACATAACCACTCCAAAAATCGCTTAGATTTACAAAGGTGGTCGATAGGCCCAGAAGGGCACATATGACTAGGCTCGCCGCCCAATAAGGGGCATGTTTATTATGTAACTCCTTGCGTTCGATATCCGCTGGCGTTTGAAGTTGGGCCTTTTACACCTTTCCCTATCTCGGAGATTCTTGTTCCGCATTTATTCGGCCTTCGGCCTCATGAATACGAAAACGTGAGATTTGCTTCGCAAATCACCCTGGCCCAACAAGTTGGGCCCTTTATGCCTTTCCCGTTCGAGACCATAGAAAGAGTTATTTTCCTCGCCTGCGGCTCGGATAATGCGAAATTATACCTTCCTAACGGGAAAGGTATAAATTTCGCATTTCAAAAGGCTTACGGAAGTGTTCGTCCTTGAAGTCGGCGATGAAGGCAATGGCTTCCCCGGTCGATTTCATTTCCGGACCTAACTCTTTGGCCACCTCAGGGAATTTATCCCACGAAAAGACCGGCTCTTTAACTGCGTATCCCACCAAGCTGGATTCGAGATCGCCCCGGTCTCTGAAGGTGGCTATTTTTTCGCCCAGCATCACTTTCGTCGCAATGTTGGAAATGGCAACGCCGGTCGCTTTGGCTACAAACGGCACCGTACGTGAGGCACGAGGGTTCGCCTCGATCACGTACACTTTATCCTTTTTCACGACCATTTGGACGTTGACCAAGCCTAATACCCCAATTCGAAGGGCAATCGCCTTGATGTAATCGCGGACGTATTGCTGGATTTCTTCCGACATCGAATAAGGAGGTAATACGGCCGTTGAGTCGCCGGAGTGGACCCCTGCAGGCTCAATGTGCTGCATAATCCCGGCGACCCACACTTCTTCCCCATCGCAAATCGCATCGACATCCAACTCGATACCATCTTCCAAAAAGAGGTCAAGCAGGATCACGTTGTCTGGCATCAACTTCCAGATCTGACCGACATACTTTTCAACTTCTTCCTTATTGATCGCGATGCGCATGCCTTGCCCACCCAACACGTAGCTTGGACGCACCAATAATGGGTACCCAATCTGCTCAGCCGTATCAATGGCTTGTTGGACGGTTCTGGCTGAGCCATATGGCGGATACGGGATCTCCAACTCTTTCAAGACGTCGGAAAAACGTCGGCGGTCTTCCGCCAAATCGAGATTGTCGAACTGCGTTCCGATAATTGGAATGCCCTTTTCATCCAAAAACTTGGCAATTTTGAGCGCTGTTTGACCACCCAACTGAACAATCACCCCTTCCGGCTTCTCGTGCTCAATAATATCGTAGACACGTTCCCAGAACACCGGCTCAAAATACAGCTTATCGGCCACATCAAAGTCTGTCGACACCGTTTCAGGGTTACAGTTGATCATGATAGCTTCGTAGCCCATCTCTTTCGATGCCAGCACCCCGTGCACACAGGAATAATCAAATTCGATTCCCTGCCCGATGCGATTCGGCCCTGAGCCCAGAATAACCACTTTTTTGCGGTCCGACACCTCGCTTTCGGTGTGCGACTCATAAGTAGAATAGAAATAAGGCGTCTTGGCTGGGAATTCGCCAGCGCACGTATCCACCAACTTAAACGATGGAATCAGACCGAGCGATTTTCTATACGCACGTACTTCATCTTCAGAAACATCGTCTTTTACCAAATAGGCAATCTGGATGTCTGAAAATCCATTTTGTTTGACCTGAAGCATAAACTCGCGATCCATTTGCTGGAGCGTTTTAAGGCGAACCGCCTCTTCAATGCTCACCAGGTCTTGAATGTGGTACAAGAACCAAGGATCAACTTTGGTGATGTCCGCCAGTTCTTCGACCGAAGCTCCCAGTTTAAATGCATTCCGAATCTGGAGCGTGCGGTCCCAATACGATTTTTTCAATCGATCACGAATTTCATACCGCGCTGTCTCTTCGCGGTCGGCACCCAAACCTGCATACCCGTTTTCTAGGCTCTGCCAGGCTTTTTGAAGACTTTCAGGGAACGAGCGGCCAATCGCCATCACCTCTCCGACGGCTTTCATCTGGGTGGTCAACTCCTCATCCACACCTTCGAATTTCTCGAAGTTAAAACGAGGAATTTTGGTAACCACATAATCGATGGCCGGCTCAAAACACGCTGATGTGGTGCCTGTAACATCGTTTTTAAGCTCATCGAGCGTGTACCCAACAGCCAATTTCGAAGCCACTTTAGCAATCGGATAACCCGTTGCTTTGGAAGCCAAAGCCGACGACCTCGACACACGTGGGTTGATCTCAATCGCGATCATCCTTCCCGTTTTCGGATCCACAGCAAACTGAACGTTACACCCGCCAGCAAACGTACCGATGGAGCGCATCATGCGGATTGCCGCATCCCGCATCATTTGATATTGCTTGTCGGTGAGCGTTTGGACCGGAGCGACCGTCACGGAATCGCCCGTGTGAACTCCCATGGGGTCTAGATTTTCAATCGAACATATAATAATGACGTTATCGGCCTGGTCCCGGAGCAGTTCTAGCTCGTATTCTTTCCATCCCACAAGGCACTCTTCGATCAAAACCTCATGAACGGGGGACAATTCTAGCCCTCTCATAACTTTTTTGTCGAATTGATCGAGTGACCAAACGATTCCGCCCCCGCTGCCTCCCATGGTAAATGAAGGCCTGATAACAATCGGTAAGCCCCCTAACTCCTGGGTGATTTCTTTCGCTTCCAAAAGCGATTTAGCAACACGCGACCGGGCCTGATCAATTCCGATGGTTTCCATCAGGTTTCTAAACTTCTGCCGGTCTTCGGTGATGTTAATGGCGTCGATATCGACCCCAATCACATCGACTCCCATTGCTTCCCAATATCCTTCTTCATGCAACACGTTGGCGAGGTTCAGCGCCGTTTGCCCCCCCATGGTTGGCAACACGGCATCGGGGCGTTCTTTTTCGACAATCTGCTTAATGGAAGCAGGCGTTAGCTCCTGCAAATAGATTTTGTCGGCTGTAACCGGGTCTGTCATAATGGTCGCTGGGTTCGAATTGACCAAAATGACTTCATACCCCTCGGCTTTTAGGCTTCGAGCCGCTTGACTACCCGAATAGTCAAATTCACAAGCCTGCCCAATAATGATGGGTCCACTTCCGATGAGGAGAATTTTCTTGATATCTGTGCGTTTAGGCATGCTACTTATTATGCGTTCGTGACGGCCATTTCGCCGACATATTTCAATTCTTCTGAATATCCTTTTTGAGCCTTTACTCCTCGACGAGCTTCAATTTCTTCCATGAACTCGTCGAACAAATAGTGGCTATCGTGTGGCCCCGGGGAGGCTTCTGGGTGGTACTGAACCGAAAAGGCAGAACACGACTTGAACCGGATGCCTTCCAACGTGTCGTCGTTAAGATTTACGTGGGAAACTTCTGCGACGGAAGCGTCGATGGACTTTTTATCCACCGCAAATCCGTGATTCTGGGTCGAAACCTCAACTTTTCCGGTCGCCAGATTTTTGACGGGATGATTGGCTCCACGATGACCCACAAACATTTTATACACGTCAAATCCGGCAGCCAGCGCCAATAACTGGTGACCCAGGCAAATTCCAAAAAGTGGAATGCCAGAGGCCATCGCCTTTTTCACTCTTTCAATGGCTTCAGGCATGGCGCGCGGGTCGCCCGGGCCATTTGAAAAGAAAATACCGTCCGGTTTCCAATCCAATACGGTTTCAATTGGAGTGTCGGCCTTAAAAACACGTACCGAGCACCCTCTGTTCTTGAAGGATCGGAGTATGTTTTGCTTTACGCCGAAGTCGTACACGGCGATTTTAGCGGCTTTTCCTGAAGCATAATCGTACGATTCAGCTACGGAAACCCGGGATGCCAGTTCAAGCCCATCCATGGAAGGCCATGCGTTGGCTTTTGCGACCAAAGAGGCATCGTCCAGATCTACGGACGAAATCACAGCGTTCATGACTCCCTTTTCGCGGATATGAAGCACAAGGGAACGTGTATCCACACCCGAAATCCCTACCAAGAGATGCTTTTTCATAAAGTCATCGAGTGATTCATCGGTGTGCTGATTCGAATACCGATGCGAAAACGCTCGAACCACAACACCCGATACCATGGGCTTCGTCGCTTCAAGGTCCCGATCTGATGTGCCATAATTCCCAATATGGGGATAGGTCATCATCATGATTTGGCCATGGTAAGATGGGTCGGTGAATATTTCTTGGTACCCTGTCATTGACGTATTGAAGCAAAGCTCACCGCCTGTTTCTCCACGATACCCGATGGCTTTTCCCGTTACTACGGTCCCATCTTGCAATGCAAGTTTGCACACAGGTGCTTCCAACAAACTTTCGTTGGTCTGACTCATATTTTTTCGTACTAATCCTGTATGGCTCCTTCCTGGGCACCCTTTGCCTACTTCTACCAAAACCACAAAAAAAAAGCCTTCCCAGAACCTATGGGAAGGCTTTTTTAATTTTTGGTCTTGCCGAGAGCAGGAGAGCTGTAGAGCACTGATTCTCCAGGAATGGAAATCCTAAAAATGTCGATTATGGTATCGGACGTCCCAATCCTTTACCTAGACGAAAATACGTACAGCAAAGCCATCGCGCAAAGCAATGTGCAAAGCTTATTCAAAATCTCACCCAACCACCTCGCAATTCAGTTGACGTTCGGAGTTCAACGATTCAGAAACTTGATCGAATCAACCTGGTCATTGTTCTGTACAATCCACACTATTGTTTTTTGTGTGTTAGTTTGGCGGAAAACCAAAATCATCCCTATTGAATAAGTTTGACAAAAATACCAAGAAGCGGGAGCAGTATCCCGTGCATATGCTGATTGCAATCGTAGTCAGTCTCTTGGTTGTGCACGGAGCTATTCGATGGTGGCCTGGACTTGGGCTGGACGATGAAGCTCGCGTATTTGATTCTCGGGGACAAGAAACCATTCAAGCCGAAGAAATCCAGCAAACCCGCCAGGAAAAAAGGAAGCCAGCTCCTCCCGTCCCCGCACCGCCCGTAATTATGCCAGATGACGTGGTTTTGGATGATCGGGAAATTGAGATTGTCGATACAGCAATCACCATGGACGACCCCGGAACGGATACCGAAAATGTAGAAGGGACCACAGAAGGATCGGATCAGGCCAGTAGAGCTGATTCAGGGCCTTCCCCCGTGCGCATCGCGGTGGGTGATTACCCTAAAGAAGCAGAGCGCAAAAAGGTAAAAGCAGAAATTGTGGTTGAAGTCCTCGTAAATGAGCGTGGACGAGTGGACACCGCTCGCATCGTCAACAAGTTTTTACTGGACAAAGATGAAAAAGAGAAAGTAGCCCAAGTTGGATATGGCTTGGAAGAATCGGCTCTTGAAGCAGCCAAACGCTACATTTTCAGTCCAGCTAGGCAAAATAACAAACGCGTGGCGAGCTACACGACCTTAACCTTTCGCTTTGGCGTTTAAGGTGTAATCAGGCCTTTGGCACCTTTTTATCGTTCCAACGCTGGGTTATTCAGGGTGGGATTGCCAAGGTATATGGCGAATCATCCACTTCCCATCGATTTTTTCTAACTGGAAATAATCTATGCCCCAGATCGCCGTCAATTTGGCGACAGCCGTTTTATCGAGCACGTCAAAAATGACAATCTCCTTTGG
>JAURGV010000389.1 GCA_030833605.1 Rhodothermales bacterium | reverse complement strand
GCAGGTTCATCGGGAACAAGTGGAAGTTCAGGTACTAGTGGAACATCAGGTTCGTCAGGTACTTCAGGAACAAGTGGAAGTTCAGGTACTAGTGGAACATCAGGTTCGTCAGGTTCTTCAGGAACAAGTGGAACGTCAGGTTCATCAGGAACTTCAGGTACAGCGGGTTCAAGTGGTACGTCAGGTTCTTCAGGAACTAGCGGAACATCAGGTTCTTCAGGAACTAGCGGAACATCAGGTTCTTCAGGCACAAGTGGAACATCAGGCTCAAGTGGTACTAGCGGAACTTCAGGTTCTTCAGGAACTAGTGGTACATCGGGTTCATCAGGAACAAGTGGTACATCGGGTTCATCAGGAACTAGCGGAACATCAGGTTCATCAGGAACAAGTGGCACATCAGGCTCATCAGGAACTAGCGGAACATCAGGTTCATCAGGAACTAGCGGAACTGCCGGATCATCGGGTACATCAGGTTCGTCAGGAACAAGTGGAACTTCAGGTTCATCAGGAACAAGTGGAACTTCAGGTTCATCAGGAACAAGTGGTACATCAGGTTCATCAGGAACAAGTGGCACATCAGGTTCATCAGGAACTTCAGGAACATCAGGTTCATCAGGAACTAGCGGAACTGCCGGCTCATCGGGTACATCAGGTTCGTCAGGAACAAGTGGAACTTCAG
>JAURGV010000388.1 GCA_030833605.1 Rhodothermales bacterium | reverse complement strand
CTGCGCATCGTTGGAAACGGCTACGTCTATGCGGACCCCAGCAGCAGATACAATGAACATGAGATTATTCTCTTTGTCATTGAATGTATCCAACATTACGGCTACTTGGTCGTAGTTGGCGTCCCAGGAGTCGCGCTTAAACGTGGTTTGGGTTATTTCGCTAGGAGACGTGTCGTAGCAGCGGCAGGAGAAATAAATGTAGCTGTCGTCGTAGCCAATTCGAAACTCCGTGTTTTGGGTCGGTGTGGCATCGTATGAAGGGTCGTACATATGCCACGGAACGGGAGTGATATCATCCCACGCAGCTTCCGTAGCATCCCCGTCAATCGTTATTTCGCCGGTAACCCGTTGAATGCCAACAGGTTGGTCACTGCGGTACTGGTGATCACCAAAGGTTGCGTTTTGAGCCAGCACCCATTGACTCGAGAAGACAACAAAACAAAAAAACGACCAGAATAACTTCATTTTACTCGGTTTTAAGTCCTAGAAAATGGGGACGAAATTTTGACAGATTGCGCAGGAAGGTAAAGGGTTTAAGAACTGCCCCCACTACGGCATTACGGCGATACACTCCAATTCAAAATGTGCCCCCAACGCGAGACCATCCGCTCCGAAAGCCGATCGGGCTGGTTTGTCGCCTGGGAAATACTGCACGTAAATCTCATTGAACTCTCCCCAGC
>JAURGV010000387.1 GCA_030833605.1 Rhodothermales bacterium | reverse complement strand
GCCTTGGCTCTTGTTACCATGAATAGGAGCCGCCGAGATGCCTTGCTCGTCAAGAAAGTGTGAAAGCTTGTTTGCGCCATGTTTCGTTTTGCTAAACACAAGTACTTGTCGCCAATCATTATCTTTGATGAGCTTCGCTAGCATTGCGCTTTTTTTCTTTTTATCTACTGGGTAGATGCTTTGCTCAACGGTTGGTGCTGTTGAGTTCGCAGGGCTTACCGAGATTTCAACTGGGTTGTTTACTAAGCCTTTCGCCAAGCCACGAATATCATCAGAGAACGTCGCAGAGAACAGTAGGTTCTGGCGCTTCTTAGGTAGAAAAGCCAAGATCTTACGGATATCGCGAATGAAGCCCATGTCTAGCATGCGGTCAGCTTCATCTAGCACTAGAATTTCTAGTTGATCAAAACGCACAGCATTTTGGTTGTATAGGTCAAGTAGACGACCCGGTGTTGCTACCAGTACATCACTACCTTTACGCAGTTTTTGCATCTGAGGGTTAATTTTCACACCACCAAACACCACCGTAGAAGTAAGAGGTAAGTTAATACCGTACTTCACTACGCTGCCATTCACTTGCGCAGCAAGCTCACGAGTTGGTGTTAGCACTAGCGCACGTACTTGGTTCTGACGTACGCGAGGGCCTTTTGACAACATTTCAAGAATAGGTAGCGTGAAGCCTGCAGTTTTA
>JAURGV010000386.1 GCA_030833605.1 Rhodothermales bacterium | reverse complement strand
AATCGTATAGTGACTACCCCGTTTCTGATTGCGATCAGGTTTCCCTAGCCAATAAAGGAGCCGATTTCGAAGTGTTGGGTAATGAAAACGTGACTTCTTCCGGAAAAGGCAGAACGTATGGCACGGAATTGCTCTTTCAGCAAAAACTCCGGGACAACTTCTACGGGATTTTCTCTTATACCTATTTTTTCAGCGAATTTACCGGCGTTGACGAGTCCACTTACGTACCATCGCTTTGGGACAGCCGTCACCTACTTTCCTTCACCGGCGGGTATCAACTCGGCAAAAGCTGGGAAATCAGTTCGCGCTTTAGGTATTCCGGCACATCTCCGCTGGTCCCAACCGATTTAGACGCCACATTAGCCAACTACCCGTTAGTAACGCTCGACTATTCCCGAATTGGGGAAGAACGGTTGGGTGCGTTTAGCCAATTGGATGTCCGCGTCGACAAAAAATGGAACTTCAATCGGTTCTCGGTCGATCTTTTCTTAGAAATACAGAATCTTTTAGTCCAAGATTCTCCTCAAACTACCGAATTTGTGCTCTCTCGTGATGAATCGGGGCAAATTCTGAATCCACGCAGCCTTTCGGCCGTGGACCGCAGAAGTGGTTCAGCGATCCCAACCATTGGGTTTGTGGTGGACTTCTGATCCGTCGAAGCTAGTTTTTTTGGCGCGTTGCTGGCCGAATTTTGCTAGCAT
>JAURGV010000385.1 GCA_030833605.1 Rhodothermales bacterium | reverse complement strand
GACGAACGCCGACTTCACCTGTTTCAATCCGGGTACAAGCGGCAGTCGTTGCCATAAGGCCAGCGAGAAGAACAGCTTTGGTAACACTTTTCATAATAACTTTATTCCTTAGAAAATCAAAACAATTGCTGTGGCAACGGCCATCGCTGCTACAGAACACACTATACTATAGGCGAACAACTTTGTCAAGCCTAATTTTTCACTTTTTGTCATATCTCGAACAATTTGAATTCCAAAGAATACAAGGGCAAAAATAAACAAAAATGCAAAAATCATTTTAACCATAACAACACTTTCTAAATGGTAGCCCGAACGGGTTTCGATCCCGCTTCTCCGCCTTGAAAGGGCGGTGTCCTAGCCACTAGACGACCGGGCCATTTGGAGCGGGGGAGCGGATTCGAACCGCCGACCGTCTCGTTGGCAACGAGATGCTCTACCACTGAGCTACACCCGCATTGTGGAGTCACGAGCCGGATTCGAACCGGCGGCTTTACGGATTTGCAATCCGTTGCATTGGACCACTCTGCCATCGTGACATGGTACCAGCAGGTGGTAACGCTCCACCCGAACCAACCTTATGAGAGTCGGTCGAACACTTGTTCTGCTGGTATGGTGCGAGTGACAGGGTTCGAACCTGTGACCTAACGATTATCGGTCGTTTGCTCTACCAACTGAGCTACACTCGCAAATATGGTGGACACTCTGGGGTTCG
>JAURGV010000384.1 GCA_030833605.1 Rhodothermales bacterium | reverse complement strand
TCAATCGCGGCTTGCAAAGCCGCTGTTATCCCATTTAACTACGCGCCCATACTGGAGCCGCTTCAGGGACATGCACCCTGCTCTCGGCATTACCAATGCCGTGCTTCGCTTTCTAAGCCTAAGCGGCATAAAATGGAGCCGGGTGTCGGACTCGAACCGACGTGGAGTTTCCTCGCCGCCTTACAAGAGCGGTGCAATCGCCACTATGCGAACCCGGCAAAAAATGGCTGGGATGCTAGGATTCGAACCTAGACAAAGAGCTTCAGAGACTCTGGTGCTACCATTACACTACATCCCAATAACTGGCGGGATTGACGAGACTCGAACTCGCGACCTCCTGCGTGACAGGCAGGCGTTCTAACCAACTGAACTACAACCCCAACTATTCTGGTGCCGGATACAGGACTTGAACCTGTATGCCTTGCGGCGCCTGCCTCTAAAACAGGTGTGTATGCCATTCCACCAATCCGGCATTACTGGTCCGCACGGAGAGAATTGAACTCCCATAGGCACGGTGTAAACGTGCTGCTCTACCATTGAGCTACGTGCGGCCACGTCCATTCAGCATAATATTTGTTTGGCAAAGAACGTAGTCTGTGAAGTATTATATCACACGTATGAGGTATCTATATTGGAAATAGATTTGAATAATGTTACAAACGGTGCGACGCGTGTGGCAGTAATTTGCCTACTAAACTGCGACTGCAACCATCGCACGCCACTCGTGGCCATGTAGGCATTC
>JAURGV010000383.1 GCA_030833605.1 Rhodothermales bacterium | reverse complement strand
TGAGTACATAAGCGATTTAAAAAATAGATTAATGCTAAAGTTTTCATTTTTATTAGCGCGGGTATTCTCTCAAACGACTTTAGCGACTGCAAACGTTTTACTGGCATTTTAACGGTCACTTTTCGCAATTTTCGAACATTTACATCACTTAGCAATGTGTTATCTCGACCGATACGCAAACGTTTAGTTATGACATATCATAAAAAAGAGCTTGTAATTCGACCGCTGGAATTTAGAATAGCCGTCTAGATGTAGAAACACCTACAAAATATACTGTATTTAATGGCGGCGCTTCCTAGCTTGCGACGCCTAAAATTATTTGCATTTAACTATTTGCAACTAAAAACTAAACTAAAAGTGGAGCTCTCATGGCTAAGCACCTATTCACTTCTGAATCTGTTTCAGAAGGCCATCCAGATAAAATTGCAGACCAAATCTCTGATGCTGTTCTTGATGCCATCTTGGAACAAGATCCAAAAGCACGTGTTGCTTGTGAGACTTACGTTAAAACCGGCATGGTTATGGTTGGCGGTGAAGTAACAACGTCTGCATGGGTTGATATCGAAGAAATCACTCGTGAAACAGTTCGTGAAATTGGTTACGTTCATTCTGATATGGGCTTTGACGCTGACTCTTGTGCTGTACTAAACACCATTGGTAAGCAGTCTCCAGACATCAACCAAGGTGTTGATAAAGCCGATCCTAAAGATCAAGGCGCAGGCGACCAAGGTATCATGTTTGGTT
>JAURGV010000382.1 GCA_030833605.1 Rhodothermales bacterium | reverse complement strand
TCCTGAAGTTCCAGATGAACCTGATGAACCTGATGTACCACTTGAACCTGATGTTCCTGAAGAACCTGAAGAACCTGATGTACCGCTAGTACCTGATGTTCCACTTGTTCCTGATGAACCTGAAGTACCGCTTGAGCCTGATGTTCCACTTGTTCCACTTGTTCCTGATGAACCTGAAGTACCGCTTGAGCCTGATGTTCCACTTGTTCCTGATGAACCTGATGTACCGCTTGAGCCTGATGTTCCACTTGAACCTGATGTTCCACTTGTTCCTGATGAACCTGAAGTACCGCTTGAGCCTGATGTACCACTAATACCTGATGTTCCACTTGTTCCTGATGAACCTGAAGTACCGCTTGAGCCTGATGTACCACTTGAACCTGATGTTCCACTTGTTCCTGATGAACCTGAAGTACCGCTTGAGCCTGATGTACCACTAGTACCTGATGTTCCACTTGTTCCTGATGAACCTGAAGAACCTGATGTACCACTTGAACCTGATGTACCTGAAGAACCACTTGTACCGCTTGACCCTGATATTCCACTTGTTCCTGATGAACCTGAAGAACCTGAGGTACCACTTGAACCTGATGAACCTGATGTTCCTGATGTACCACTAGTACCTGATGTTCCACTTGTTCCTGATGAACCTGAAGAACCTGAGGTACCACTTGAACCTGATGAACCTGATGTTCCTGAAGAACCACTTGAACCTGAAGTTCCACTTGTACCGCTTGTTCCTGAAG
>JAURGV010000381.1 GCA_030833605.1 Rhodothermales bacterium | reverse complement strand
TCTCGTATTTTACGCGGTAAAATACGAGACATTGCTGAGGAGCGTTGCGACCCACTCTTGTGAATTGGGCTAGGCTCAGCATCTAAAACGGCGCTCATAAACCTTCAGGAGGTTTGTGAGCACTTGCTCTCATTCCTCATGTCTAGTTTATTTTAGGAGAGTGAGATGTCAGCTGTTTTGAAACCCGCAACGGATACAAGCCTTCCGGACTACAGAGTTGCAGATCTTTCGTTGGCGGATTGGGGTCGTAAAGAGATTTCCATCGCTGAAACGGAGATGCCTGGATTAATGGCAATTCGGAAGGAGTATGCCGACAAAAAGCCATTGAAAGGAGCCAGAATCGCTGGATCCCTTCACATGACCATCCAAACAGCGGTTTTGATTGAAACATTGGTTGAGCTAGGAGCAGATGTCCGTTGGGCTTCATGCAATATTTACTCGACGCAAGATCATGCCGCAGCGGCAATCGCAAAGTCTGGAACGCCAGTTTTTGCTTTCAAAGGTGAGTCGCTAGAAGAATATTGGGAATTCACCCACAAAATATTTGATTGGCCCTCTACTGGTGCCAACATGATTTTGGATGATGGTGGTGACGCGACACTACTTTTACATCTTGGCGCCAAAGCGGAGACAGACCCTTCGGTTTTAGGCAATCCGAGCAGTGAAGAAGAAGTAGCGCTCTTCGCATCGATTAAAAAGACGCTTGGTGAGTCAAAAAATTGGTACTCGGAGAGGCTTGCTGAGGTAAGAGGCGTTACCGAGGAAACGACTACGGGTGTAAAGCGTCTTTAC
>JAURGV010000380.1 GCA_030833605.1 Rhodothermales bacterium | reverse complement strand
AAAACCAAGCGATCTTTAAACAAGCGACGCTGAAGGTATATCTCCTTCAACGCATCGGGCTCAATTTTCACGACTTCGTTATCGGTATCGACTAGGCCAGCCAACGACTGTTTTATTTCAAGGACCAAAAAGCCATCCTCGACCCATACCATTCCCTCCACTTCGGTTAGCTCAAGTAGCCCAACGGAGGGGAGAGTAAATTTTATTCGGTTCATGCCGAGACAGGTTGGCCCAACATTTTCAGCATGTTGATGTGCGACTTAATGGACTTCAGCAACGTGGGGTGGTAGTTGTACGGGACGTCGTGCTTTTCTGCCACCTTCCGAACAATCTTGCTGATCTCTGGATAGTGAATGGAACACGTTTGCGGGAATAAGTGGTGCTCTATCTGGTAGTTCAAGCCACCGACATACCACGTTAGCAGATGGTTATTTCGAGCGAAATTAGCCGTGGTCCGCATTTCATGAATGAGCCAAGCGCTTTCCATGTCGCCATTTTCATCCGGATGAAGGAACTCAGGCCCTTCCACCACATGTGCTAACTGAAAGATGACGCCCAAAATAAGGCCTGCCGTCATGTGCATGGTTAGGAAGCCGATCAAGAACTGCGTGAACGTAACGTCGAGTACCCAAAGCGGAATCACGATCTGGTACATCACGGCTACGAATTTGGTCACGAAAAGCTTAAAGATCTCAATCGGTGGATGTTTTTTGTCTTTATACGGGCCAATATCCTTTTTCATGAATTGCTGGAAGTCCTTGGCGAACAACCAGTTAATCGTAGCTAAGCTGTAGGCTGGGAAAGCAAAAAAGTGCTGAAAACGGTGGAACGGATA
>JAURGV010000037.1:10760-13834 GCA_030833605.1 Rhodothermales bacterium | reverse complement strand
TGCTCAAGCCACATTTGGTCGAAACGCGCTTTTTCCAGCTGAATTTTGAACAAGCTTTGTTGGGTGCCTTCTCCGCCTTCATACTTGGTCGTGGCGATTGCTTCTAACTCGTCCAGACGAGGTGCAAACAGATGAATTTGGCGTTGTAGTTCTTGGCCATGGCGAACATTGTTCAATGCCAATTGGGCTTCGAGAACGACATCTACCACAAAATTATTGGCAGCGTTTCGTCCTAATTCGGCCTCCAAATCAGCAATCCGGCGCATAATATCCTGTTTTCCAGGAAAGGGAATCGTCTGTTCGATGCGCAGTCCGGCAACCTGTTTACCTCTAGCCGTATAGACCGGAAAAGGTTGTCCGGTTACCATCACCACGGGGTCCGGGTAAACGCCCGCATATTCCGTGCGATAACCCGCCGCTTCGGCTCTAAGGAGAAACGCTTCATACGACATGTTGGACGCCAGCACGGCCCCAATGATATCGTTCGATGAAGCAATGTGGAGCGTATCGGATCGGACGGGGCTCCAGCCCAGATGATTTTCGGCTTTAGCCGTATGCGAAATCGACATTGCCACACCAATAATGGCGGCAATCCGTAGAAATGAAAACATAATTCTGGTCAATCAGAAGAGAAAGGTTACCGTTTACAGGGGTGACTCGCTGTCACAAAAACGCACTTTTCTACAACCGAAGATTCGTTGACCCAGAATGAGGGAGGGGGATGGGCGTTTTTTGCAACGTGCCCATCCGGGGTGGGGGATCTGAAAACCGAGGAACGATAACCCTAAGCGTTTGCGCCGCATGGTGTTGTTTAAATCCTGTGGGAATCACCGCATCGTTACGTTCATCTCCATTTTCAACGGAGCAAAACGAGCACATCGCCACGGGATTCATCTCAAAACAATCCGGACAATGGCCGCCATTACAGTCTTTTTCTACTACCAAGGTGCTCGCAACGAGGGGGGCCGCATCAATACCAGCGCTGGCCGATTCGTGATGGGCATGATCCATAGCAGATGCCGTCGGCACGAGGGCAAGCCCGAGCACTCCGAATAGGAAGCCAAAAACTATGGATCGAATGGGTTTCACGAAGTAAATGTAGGCCAACTTCCCTGAAGGTCAAAAAGAATAGTTTTCAAAACCGTTGGGGCGAACACGATTCCGATTAATGCAGCGCGATGTTCTTTAAAAAACGGCGGACGGCGTTTTCCGAGCCAATCCAGCCTAATAAAATACCCCCTGTTAGCATCGTCCCGCTGAAAAGCAAGACAGAGGTCAGTTCCGGGCTGCCGAGTTGCGGCACGTAGGCCGTGACCACCACGTGCACGACCCAAATGATAAACAGGGCCAAAAGAGAGGCAATGATTCCTTGAATAATGCCTTCAACGATAAAAGGCTGCCGCACAAAAGAATCGGTTGCGCCAACTAGCTTCATCGTTCGAATCATGAGGCGTCGCGCATAAATGGCCAGTCGGATGGTATTGGCTACTAAAAAAATGGATGCGAAAAGCACCAAAACGCCAATCGCGACGCCAATCATGGACAGTATTTTTAGGTTGCCTTGTACTTTTACGAGTAAAGGACGGTTAAACACTACTTCATCCACCCTATTCCACGAGGCAAACTCGGCGGTCATCGCATTCAAGCTGTCGGAATGGATATAGGCCGGAGCCACACGAACTTTTATGGATGCGGGCAAAAACGACTCATCAAAAAACACGTCCGCTTCGTCCCCAAATTCGGTTTTAAAGATCTCCTGGGCTTCTGCTTTGCTGATATAATCGGCTTCGACCACACCTGGTGTAGCCATGGCCCGTTGATGAAGTGACTTAGCTACATCATCCGTGGTTTCATCCAGAAAAATCTCGACCTCACCAACCCGTTGCTTAAGCCATTCCGAAACGCTGTTCGCTTGCCACATCATAATGGCGATTAAGCCCACCAATACCAGTGCGACGGTCATCGCACTCGTCGCTGCCACCGAAGAAAAAGATGCTCTTCGGAAACCAGTAAAGCCTTCTTTGATGGAATAGGGTATCATACCGAAATGCCTATGAGGTTTCTTCGAAACGATTTTGAGCACGATTCTTTCGAACCATATCCGGATTAAATATTTGGCCATTCATGGCAATATAGACACCTTCGGACAGGGCTTGAACGGCTCCAACAGCTACGCCAATATTAAACTCAGCGTCCGATTCTCTAAACCGAGCAGGCGTCAAGGATCCTACCAAAACAATGGTTTTGCCAATTGCGAATTGTTTTAGCACATTGGCCGTTTCGACCATGGTATCCGTTCCGTGGGTGAGAATAATATTCTCCGTTTGGGCACCCACCACATAGTTTAATATGGTTTGACGGTCTTCGTCGGTGATATCGAGACTATCTTTTTGGAAGATTTCGGTCACTTCGTAGTCGATTGTCGCCCCTACCTTTTCCAAAATGACCTTAATTTGTGGGTCCCCGACGTGGTAATCACTTTTTGCGTCGAAGTAGATCTTATCGATCGTTCCACCAGTTGTAAAAATGGCTATTTTCATAAAATTTGTTGACCATTAATCCAGGTCTGGACACATTGGTTGGGTTGAAAATGATACAACCATTGATCCACATTTGGCGAATCTATCACAGCAAAGTTCGCACGCTTACCGACTTCAATAGATCCATATTCTTTCGACATTTGAATCGCTTTTGCAGCGTACAATGTGGCCCCTTTGAGGGACTCCGCCGGCGTTAACCGACTCGTTGTACAGGCTAGCATCATGGCCAAAGGCAAATCGTAACTCGGGGCAGATCCCGGATTGAAATCTGTCGCGACGGCCACCTCAACCCCCGCCTCTATAAACGTACGCGCTTTCATGGGAGGCTGATTCAAATACAACGAAGCAAACGGCAGGCAAACGGCAACGACACCCGCCGACGCCATCGCCCTCATTCCTTCTTCCGAAGTGAACTCCAAATGGTCCGCACTTACGGCGCCTACCTCGGCGGCCAGCGCGCCTCCGTTTCCATCGCTTAATTGATCGATGTGCAGTTTTGCTGCCAACCCATGCGCTTGACCCGCGCCCAAAATG
>JAURGV010000037.1:0-10752 GCA_030833605.1 Rhodothermales bacterium | reverse complement strand
TGCGCCTCCGTTTCCATCGCTTAATTGATCGATGTGCAGTTTTGCTGCCAACCCATGCGCTTGACCCGCGCCCAAAATGCGCCGCGCATCGTCGGCCGTAAAGGCCCCGTTTTCTACAAAAATGTCATTGAATTGAGCCAGCTTTTCTTTTGCGACTGCAGGTATCAACTCATCGCAGATCATTGCAATGTAACTTTCTTTGCTACATTCATCAGGTACCACATGCGCTGCTAACAGCGTGGCCACAATGTCTTGCGGCACAAGGCTTTTAAGCTTCTGGTATACCCGAAGGATTTTAAGCTCATCCTCCAAGGAAAGTCCATAACCGGTCTTGCATTCAATGGCTGTAACCCCTAATTCGAGAGCTTTCCGCGCATAATGCAAGCAATGCGCAAGTAAATCCTCCTCCGAGGCGCCACGGGTTTGTCGCATGGTTTTGCGAATCCCGCCTCCAGCAGCCGCAATATCCAAATACGATGCGCCTTGCATTTTTAATCTGAATTCATCGGCTCTCCAGCCTCCGAAAGCTAGATGCGTGTGGCAATCAACGAGTCCCGGAATGACCGTTTTTCCACCCGCTGAATATCGTTTCCAATCGGCATAGGACCCAGGTAGAGCATCAGCCGATCCAACCCACACAATGCGGCCGTCAGAAAAGACAATGGACGCACTTTCCATGGATCCGATATCGCCTTGTCCACCCGTTTCGTGACAGGTAGCCAAAAATCCGATATCCGTTAAAATCCCTTGGTTATGCAAGATGACACCCAGTTTTTTCAACAACCGACTGCAATTGGGCCGATTGAATAATTTCAATGCTGGGTTTTAAGTCGTCCTGAAACAGGTAATCCTTTTCCCGGTGAGGTATCTGCGACCGAATATGTTGGTGCGCAGCATGAACCCCTAGGCCGGGCTTCAGAGGTAAGCGGTAGTCGAGGGCCTGCGCAGCGGTTAAGAGTTCAATGGCGAACACATGCTCCACGTTTTGCAGGACCTGAAGCAATTTGACGGCGCTAATGCTGCCCATGGAAACGTGATCTTCCTGGCCCAGCGATGTCGGGATCGAATCGACGGAAGCCGGGTGACACAGCACTTTGTTTTCGGAAACCAAGGCTGCTGCCGTGTACTGCGGGATCATAAAACCAGAATTGAGGCCCGTTTCTGCCATCAAAAGGCGAGGTAAACCGTCGTGACCTTCCAACAAGAGATAGGTGCGCCGCTCCGAAATGGAGGCCAGCTCGGCCAGAGCAATCGCCGCGTAATCCATGGCCAAAGCCAGCGGCTGTCCATGGAAGTTACCCCCACTGATCACATCTCCATCATCAAAAACCAATGGGTTGTCTGTTACCGAATTCAGTTCGATTTCGATGGTGTTTAAAATGTGGGATAAAGCATCCCGGCTCGCACCGTGGACTTGTGGTACACAGCGCAAACAATACGGGTCTTGTACTTTTCCGCACCCGCGGTGCGATTCCAAAATTTCACTATCCACCAATAAGGCGCGAAGATTAGCCGCCACATCTTGTTGTCCCTTGTGAGGCCGTACGGAATGAACCCGCTCATCATACGGCCGGCTGCTCCCCTGTAGGGCTTCTAAACTCATAGCCGCCAGCGTATCGGCCGTTCTAACCAATTTTGTAGCTCTATGCACAACATACGCACCATACGCCGCCATAAATTGGGTGCCATTAATGAGGCTCAGTCCATCTTTTGCCTGCAATTCAATGGGCTCCAAACCGTTCGCCTGCAACACCTCCATAGCTGGAATGTGCTTTCCATCATCCCCCCAAAAATACCCCAACCCAATGAGCGGCAACGACATATGGGCAAGAGGTGCCAAGTCGCCCGACGCCCCAACGCTGCCTCGAGACGGTACGACGGGCGTCCAACCTTTCTGAGCAAATAATAAAAGTCTACTGAATGCGCGCGCTGAAACACCTGAATAGCCTAGACCTAAGGCTTGAATTTTTAGAGCCAGCATGATTCGAGTGATTTCTCGAGGCATCGGATCCCCCACACCTACCGCGTGACTTACCAGCAAATTACGTTGTAAATCGCCCAAGTGTTCGTTCGATATCCGCTTGTTGGCGAGTTTCCCGAACCCGGTATTCACCCCATATACGGCCTCTCCACTTGAAATAGCTTGTTCAAGCGTTTTTCTGGATGAATGGACCAGCGAAGAATCGCTAGACAATCCTTCGATCATTCGATCGATGTCTGTAAATAGATTTTTAACCGTTAAATGATGTCTCATCCGTTTACCATCGGTAGATCAACTCCTCTTTCATTAGCCGTATCAATAGCAGTCTGATAACCAGCATCTGCGTGTCGCATAACGCCTGTACCTGGGTCGTTCGTGAGGACGCGCTGAAGTCTTCTATCGGCCATGTCCGTACCGTCGGCCACGCTCACCATACCCGAATGGATCGAATAACCAATACCCACCCCTCCACCATGGTGCAACGAAACCCAGCTGGCACCGGAGGCCGTGTTGAGTAAGGCGTTTAGCAACGGCCAGTCTGCAATCGCATCGGAGCCATCCATCATCCCTTCCGTTTCTCGGTTTGGAGAGGCTACCGAACCGCTGTCCAAGTGATCTCGCCCTATCACAATGGGCGCCTTCACTTTACCGTTCTTAACCAGCCAGTTAAATTTCAGTCCCATTTCTGCGCGCTCGCCGTACTCCAACCAACAAATCCTCGCAGGAATCCCTTGAAAATGTACTTGCTCGCGCGCCTTATGAATCCAGCGGGCCAGCGCTTCTTTCTGCGGAAACGTCTCTAGCACCGCTTTATCGGTAACCGCAATGTCCGCTGGATCACCCGATAGCGCCGCCCATCGAAACGGCCCCGAGCCCTTACAAAACAGGGGGCGAATAAATTCCGGGACAAACCCTGGGATGGTGAACGCTTCTTTCATGCCTCGGTGGTCGGAAACCTGTCCCCGGAGATTATTGCCGTAATCAAAAGTAATGGCGCCCTTTGCTTTCAGATCCAACATAGCCTGAATATGGAGCTGCATGGCATCCAACACGGCTTCTCGATATCCCCCGGGATCCTTAGCTAAGAATGCTGCGCCCGATTCGGTGGTGTACCCAACAGGGATATACCCCAAATCGAGGTCATGAGCCGAAGTTTGATCTGTAACTATGTCAGGTACAATACCTCGCAAAACCAATTCCGGCAGAATTTCAGCGATATTGCCCAAAAGCCCTACCGAAAGCGGCTCTTTCTGGGCCATGGCACCAGATAGTTTATCGAGCGCTTCGTCCAAGTCCGTGCTCATCACATCGCAGTATCCTGTTTCAACGCGACGCTGAATCCGGATAGGATCTATTTCAACGGTTAGACAGGCCCCGCCGTTCATGGTCGCAGCCAACGGTTGCGCGCCACCCATGCCACCCAGTCCCGCCGTAACCACCAGACGCCCTGCTAACGTGCCTCCAAAATGTTGATTGGCACATTCCGCGAACGTCTCGTACGTGCCCTGTAAAATTCCTTGCGTCCCAATATAAATCCAGGATCCAGCCGTCATTTGGCCGTACATCGTCAACCCAAGCGCATCCAAGCGACGAAATTCGTCGATATTACCCCATCGTGGCACCAAATGGGCGTTGGCAATCAGCACCCTAGGCGCTTCCTCATGGGTCCGAAAAACGCCAACAGGCTTGCCCGACTGCACGATTAGCGTTTCATCGTTTTCCAACCGCTTTAAGGTTTCTATAATGCGATAATAACTCGCCCAATCGCGCGCTGCTTTTCCACCGCCGCCGTACACAATCAGCTCTTCAGGGCGTTCAGCTACCGCCGGATCGAGGTTGTTCATCAACATCCGAAGAGCCGCTTCCTGATGCCATCCCTTGCAGGACAACGCGGTGCCACGAGGGGCATGAATGGGAGCGTAAGGAGGTATTATCATCTACTCAAATTGACTTTTAAATCGTTCAAATTCGGCTTCAAGTGCTTCTAATCGGGACTTCAACGCTTCTATCTCTTCCAGCAGTGCCCCGGATGCGTTTACGGACCCTGACATTCCGGACCTTGACATTCCAGGCCCTAGAACGGCAGATCCTCCGCTTCCCGCAGCAAACACTTCTTCTATATCAACCGGTCCACATAACAAATGAGCAAATCGCTCCCCTTTTTGCCCTGGAGCGCGCCCGATCGACATAACCAATGGACTTTCTCGATCCATGAGCCCTTGCAACACCTCGGCAACGGTTTCCATGCTCTCAAACGTTGCCATCCTAGCAGTATGAGACCGTAGTTCGCCAACCGTTTGGGGACCACGAAGCATCAAACTAGCCATAAGTGCCAGGGCTTCGGCGCCCAATTCCCATTGATGATCGGCGGCATGACGGAATTTTTCTGACCGACTACCGGCTACCGAAGCGTGACCGGTTAAACGCGCACGATTCAATTCATCCAAGAGCTCTCGGATTTGAAACTCGCCAAATTCAACGACGGGATCACGGTTTGACTTCTGATTGCATCCATTTACAAGCGCATTCAGCGTCATAGGGTAGTAGTCTGGAGTACTCAGTTCCTTTTCGATGAGTACGCCAAGTACGCGAACAGCTTCGGGAGATATGATTTTTTCCATGGTTACATAAGAAACGACAGATCCGAGCCTGCGGCAAATTCCTTTGGCTTGGATTCTTGATGAAACAGGCACGCACCCGCGCTTCCTTCCAACATCATCTGAGACCCTTCCACTTTCAAAAGAGCCCCTTCGCGCAATCCGATAACGTGGGTTTGGGGATTTAACGCTGTAAACTCTGCTAGCCGCTCTGCTCTGGTTTCACCCATGTGACCCGCAGGGTGCTGATCGATATAATGCGGATTGATTTGGGATGATATGAGCCCCAGCGTTTCAAACGATGCGGGCTCGACAATCGGCATGTCGTTCGTGGTGCAGAGCCTCGGCGCCGCCACATTACTTCCAGCGCTCCATCCCATAAAAGGGATACCTCCCAACGCACGGGAACGAATCAATTCCATTAAATCATACTGATACAGCAAATGAACCAGTTGAAAGGTATTTCCCCCACCAATTGCGATGGCATCGGCGCCTTTGATTAGGTCGACCGGATTGGATGAATGATGCACGGAAACAATGTTATGTCCGGTTATTCCACCAGCAACCATTTTTTCGTACTCATCCCATGAAAATCGAACCGCGGCAAAAGGAATGAAGGCCACAGTTTTTTTTGTTGAGCCAAGTAGCCATTCAATATGCTCGTGGGCGTGTTCTAAATAACCCGTACCGGCGGTCCGAGATGAGGACAAAAGCAAATGTCGACGGGGCATTTAGATTCCGGAAGCAATTAAGAGTTCAATATCACGATGAGGCATTCCGAACATCATAGCTAAGCTTTTCTTAGTCAGGTGCTTTCTATACGTGTAGGTGCCGTTTCGAAGGCCTACATCTGTCCACAATGCCTCGTTAACCGAGTTGGCATCACCAATTTTGATAACATACGGCACTAAAACGTTGGTTAGTGCATACGTCGCGGTCCGAGCGGCATTTGATGGCATGTTTGGGACGGCGTAATGAATCACACCATGACGTCTAAACGTGGGTTTGGAGTGCGTGGTCGCCTTACTTGTTTCTACGCATCCACCCTGGTCGATTACCGTGTCCACAATCACAGACCCATTACGCATCGAGGCAACCATGTCTTCTGTAACAATGACTGTTGCCTTTTGTCCTGCAGTCAACATGGCCCCAATAACGACGTCTGCCGTTAATAGGGCTTGGGAAATGTATTGCTCCGTAGCCATTGCGGTCGTAATTCCTCGACCTAAATAATGCTCGATAGATCGAAGAGCGCCGAGGTCGTTATCGAGCACAATAACATGCGCACCAAATCCTAACGCCGTTTTTGCCGCCCATTCTCCCACGACACCCGCTCCCAAAATAACTACGTTGGACGGGGGCACACCGGAAATTCCGCCCAGCATTACTCCCTTTCCGCCTTCCGCACTTTCTAAATAACGCACGGCAATTTGAACGGCCATGGTGCCCATGATCTCGTGCATCATGCGAACAATGGGTAGCGTGCCATCCGAGTCCCGAATAAATTCGAATCCGATACCGGTCACGCCCAGATCCATCATTTTCTTCAAGAAAGTGGGGGACGTGCCACCTAAATGGAGCGCGGAAATCAGGACTTGTTTTTCGCGCATCCAGCTTACTTCTTCTTCAGAAGGTGGACCAACTTTTACAACTAAGTCACTCTTGGTGTACACGTCAGCATCGGAGGACGCGATCTCAGCGCCTGCTTCTGCATATTCCGTATCGGTAAAGTGAGCTCCTTTGCCCGCTCCTTCTCCAACGATCACATGGTGACCGTTAGCGACCAAAACGGCCACTCCAGCGGGAGAAATGGAGACTCTCCGTTCTTCGTTGGAGCTTTCACGCGGTATCCCAATGCCAATCGAAGACCCTTTGGCCTCAACTTGGAGTTTCTTTTCTCGGGTTAAAATCCCATGCTCTAGCCCTAACCCTTGTAACGAAGGTACTTCCATGATCGCGTCCGATTCCTGATGATAAACTATAAGGGTAAGATCAATGAATATAAGCTTTTACAACCAATCCAAAACAAAGCTTGGGCGCTTATTGCCAATGCGACATTAAAATGCTTCCCGCAACGGCTGCATTGAGCGATTCAACCGCGCGTGCCTTGTCCTTACCGGGAATGGTTATCGAGCCGGCGCAAGCCGAACGTACTTCTTCAGAAACGCCATGGGCTTCACTCCCAATAACCAGCATAGAATGAGCCGCAGGCGACCATTTTGTAACGGGCAGTCCGGTCATATCAGCAAATTGCACATCGACGCCCGCTCGGATGTTCGTGGCAATAAAACCGGGTAAGAAGTCGACTTGCTCCAGAATAAGATCCCACATTCCTCCCATGGAGGCCCGAACGGTTTTAGGAGCAAAATAATCGGCCGTACCTGGGCCAGCGACCACAGCCTCCACGCCAAACCACGCCGCCGATCGAATCAGCGCTCCAACGTTTCCCGGGTCTTGAACGCCATCTAAAACCAACACCTTGGACAAGCACGAGATGCACGCGTGCGTCGGATCCGGCACAGAAGCTACGGCCAACACCCCTGACGGTGTGGATGTATCCGACATTTTGGCCATAATCTTGTTTGAAACCTCAACGGCACTTTTTCCAGCTCTGGCCATGGCTTTCGCCAATCGTTCGCCCCCTATCACATCGGGGGTCGCAAAAATTTCGACGATAGGCGTTCCGGAAATCAAAGCGGATATAACCAAGCGAATCCCCTCCACCAAGTAGGATTGGTGCTCCATTCGGCCCTTTTTGCGCTTCATGGAGACCACCTCTTTAATTCGCCGCTCTGTAATTGCCGACATCGCTATACTCGCCCCTGATTAACGGATTAACATGTGATTCAATGGTGAAGAATGGACTAGAATGACCATATGATGTAATGGAATAAGCTACGGCAGTATTACCTTTGCGCGAAACGAATACGGAGTTAACTGACTTCGATTCACGCTTTAATCCACAAGATACTCATTATAGGACGGCAAACCGGAAGCGCTTTTCCGCTTCTTTTACCGAATGCTACCATGCAATTCAACGATCCTTACAAAAAATCCGTTTACACTGAACCCTCTCCGTTATTGAACGAAGACAACCCGTTTGAGGCGATGGTCGAGCGGTTCGACGTAGCTGCAAAAATCCTCGATTTAAATCCGGGTTTTTATGAGTATCTCGTAACGCCTGCCCGCATTCACATCACCGCTATTCCGGTCATGATGGATTCTGGCGTGATCAAAATGTTTGAAGGGTACCGCGTAATTCACAGCGACATCCTCGGCCCCTCTAAAGGCGGTATTCGGTATGCCCCGGATGTGAATCTGGACGAAGTGAAAGCGCTTGCTGCGTGGATGACCTGGAAATGCGCCATCGTTAACGTCCCATTTGGTGGTGCAAAAGGGGGTGTGATTTGTAATCCTCGAGAACTCAGCATTGGGGAGTTAGAGCGCCTAACAAGGCGATATACGGCGAATTTGGCCGACGTCTTTGGTCCAGACAAGGATATTCCGGCGCCGGACATGAACACCAACGAACAAACCATGGCATGGATTTTAGATACCTATTCCATGCGCGTAAAACGTACCGAACCTGCCGTTGTAACGGGTAAACCCATTGGACTTGGTGGTTCTGAAGGTCGCCGCGAAGCGACCGGCCGTGGGGTAATGACCGTTACGTTGGCAGCTATGGAGCGCCTTGGAATGCGCCCATCAACCAGCACGGTTGCCGTTCAAGGTTTTGGTAATGTGGGATCGGTGGCAGCGGATTTATTGGCGCAACAAGGATGTACGGTTGTGGCCGTTTCCGATGTGTCGGGTGGCTACTACAACAAAGCAGGCCTCGACGTGCAAGCCATGATTGAGTACTCAAAAACGCACGGAAACAGCTTGGAAGGGTTTCCTGGCGCTGAGCCAATCTCAAACGAAGAATTGTTGACGTTGGATGTTGATGTTCTTGCGCCTTGTGCAAAAGAAGATCAGATCACCTCTCGCAATGCGGCTAAAATCAAGGCTAGAATTATTGCGGAAGGCGCAAACGGCCCGACTTCAGCCAAAGCCGATGCGCTGCTAAAAGAAAATGGATGTACGGTTATTCCAGACATTCTAGCAAACGCTGGTGGTGTTACCGTGTCCTACTTCGAATGGGTTCAGGACAGACAAGGTTATTTCTGGACGCTGGATCGCGTAAATCGTCGATTGGACCGCATGATGCGCCAAGCTTTCGACAACGTGTACGACAAAGCCCAAGAACATGACACCACGCTTCGCATTGGAGCGTATGTACTGGCGGTCAAAAAAGTGGCTGATGCCCTTCGCATACGAGGTATTTACGCCTAAATTGACCTGTTCACCGTAATGGAATATGAAAGGTCACGGATTTCTGGAAATACCTGCCGCCGCGCAGCATAACGTCGCCACGCGACTAAACGTAGTCACGCGGCCCAAGCTCGCCTTGCGGTCTAAGGTCGCCAGGGTTTCTTACCGCGTCGCGACCCTAGCCCTAGGGTTTGCTTTGATGGCTGGTCCTGTCGGGGCACAATCGACACCTCCCTCCCATCGAGAAGTGGTCGGGGACCTGGCGTATTCCTGTGTGGAACGGGCGTTTCCGGAGGCTAGAATGACTCGGATGAGTGGTTCCGGTTCTTTCAATTTGGTCGAGCCGGTCTTGATCGAGCGATTGGTATCCGCAGGAAAAAGCGTCACCGTTGCAGCCGATAGCAGTCAGTATACGGCCACCTTGGTGTATCGGGTTGAATCCGTGCGGGTAGAATTAAGCCGAAAAAGCAAAAATGAATTGAATCGTTCGGTTTTTTTGGACATGACGTTCCAAGTCGTGGATGCTGTCGAGAGTGGGGTAGTTGATGCGCGGGTTTGTTCGGACTCCTTTTCCGATACTATTCCCAGGAAACTAGCTAACACATTGGGCCACAACGACTTTACGGAATTAAACCCGACTATCCCATCGGGCTCTGTTTTTTCGCGATGGGTTCAACCGGTTGTGCTGGTTGCTGCCACGGCCGTTGGCACGTACTTGTTGTTCAATCTTAGGAGCCGGCGGGCCGACGGTGGGTAATGAAAAAACGTTTCTTAGCACTCCTTTTTCTATTTCCGCTAGCATGCGCGGTCCCGGTACCACCCACCGGCGGCCCGCCCGACCAAACACCTCCTTCTCTCCTGGCGTCTACGCCAGAAAATGGCAGCACCCTTTTTTCAGGTACCGAATTAACGTTTGAGTTTGACGAAGCCGTTGATGTTCGCACGTTCACGTCAGCGTTTACGATTTCTCCTGATATTGCCGGCGCCCCGGAAATAAGTGGGTGGGGCAAGAGACTAAAAGTCAAACTCCCAGAGACTCCCAGGCCAGAAACCACCTATATCATCACGCTAGAATCCACTCTCCGCGACGTCCATGGGGTGGTCTTAGAGCGGCCCATTTCGATTGCATTTTCTACAGGAAAGCAAATCGATAAAGCGCAGATGTCGGGCAAAGTGGTTCTTCATAAAAACGGGGAGCCTGCCAGCGGAATCGATGTTTTTGCCTATGCAAATAGTGATTCAAGCTCATTGGCTGGCCCACCTCTGTATCGAACGCAGTCCGGAAAAGACGGTGTGTTCAATTTCCGATCAGTTGCTCAACAAGCTTATTATGTAGTGGCGGTGGAAGATCGAAATAGAAACCGACGCATTGAGTCCACCGAAAGAATGGGTATTCCGCCGGTAGAACAACTCGTAGCGGACACCTTATTTACGCCGCCTGAAACGCCTTGGATACTCTCCGTGATCGACTCCGATCGCCCCAGTCTGGACCGTGTTCGGGCTATTTCAGGCCGCGACATCGAATTGCGCTTCTCGGAGTCCTTGTGGCTGGATGGGGACCAGATCGCTTCATTTGCATCTGATATAAACGACTCGCTGGATGTAAAAATGGTTGGATCGGCCCAATCCCTTCCTTTCCAGCTTTATTTTGAGGAACGAAATCCCAGAAGCCTCTTTGCGCGAGTAGACACTCTAGTCCCGGGCGACTATACCCTGCGAGGAGCGATAGCCGTATCCGATTCCAGTAGAAATCAAGTGGCTTCGCTCGACGCTACTTTTACCGTCCCTGAAACCCTGCCTGCGTCCAAAAATCCAGCCTTTCGGGGATGGGTCCCCGACTCAGCCATCGTTTCAACGACCATG
>JAURGV010000379.1 GCA_030833605.1 Rhodothermales bacterium | reverse complement strand
GAGCAACGAGACCTGCACCAAGACCTGCGCCGAGGTATGCTAGAGCTGAAGGATCCATTAGATTTCCTATTGTCGTTAGTTAGTTACGAATTGTTATGGGAATGTTGTTTGGCTTAAGCGGCTTCTACATGAGCAGAAACGTGTTCATCGCCGTGATGCGCTTCTTCGTGATCGTGATGTTCATGAATCGCAATGCTAATAAACAGAGCGGACAACATGGTGAACACATACGCTTGGATGAGCGATACCAATAGTTCAAGCATATACACAAAAAGAGCAAAAGCTACGCTTACCGGAGCCACACCAAAACCTGCCCCTGGACCAAACAACTTGGCAAAGGAGAAGATTAGGCCGATTAGGCTCAAAATAACAAGGTGACCAGCCGTCATGTTGGCGAAAAGACGAATGGCCAACGCTATAGGCTTGGTGAAAATACCCAATAGTTCAACCGGCATTAAAATCGGTTTTACAAAGGTTGGGATTCCAGGCGGCCAAAAAATGTGCATCCAATAGTCCTTGGTACCACCAAGCTGCGTCAAAATGAATGTAAACGTAGCCAATACGATGGTAACCATTAGGTTAGACGTCGCTGTCGCACCAAATGGTATAAGGCCTAGCAAGTTGGACGTTAGAATGAAAAAGAATGCGGTCAGGAGGTACGGCAAATACTTATCCGTCTTAGCTCCCAAGTTCGGCTTCGCGATTTCGTCGCGAACGAACATAATAATGGTCTCAAAAAGATTCTGGAAAAGACCTCTGGGGGCCGTATTTCGTCCAATTCCTTGACGATACATTCCGGAAAGGCGCATCATCAAAAAGAGAACCACTCCCATGGCTAGCCAAGCGAAA
>JAURGV010000378.1 GCA_030833605.1 Rhodothermales bacterium | reverse complement strand
GCGCGCGAGACCGCCATGCGGGTGGCGTGTTGTTCGATTGCCCGGGCTTTTTTGGAAGAATTGGGCATTCAGGTGGGAAGTCACGTGGTGCGAATCGGCGAAGTCGGATACGATGGGCCAATTGCGTATCGGGATCGGTTGGAATCGTTGATGGGCAGGGGCCCTGGTTCGGGTGCTGGGGTAGGTGTTGGGGCAGGCGCGGGCAAAGGCGCAAGCGTTGGCGCAAATGCGATCAATGATGCAGCCGATCAAAGCGAAGTGCGTATGTTAGACGAAGCCTTGTCAGCCCGATGCATTGAACACATCAAAGAAGTGAAGAAAGAAGGCGATAGCCTGGGTGGTGTGTACGAAGTCGTAGTGACGGGTGTGCCTGTTGGCCTTGGTTCATACGTCCAGTGGGATCGCAAGTTGGATGCTCGATTGGGCCACGCTATTCTTTCGATTCAAGCCCAAAAAGGTGTTGAAATTGGGGACGGGATTGCGGCGGCTGCGGATAGAGGTTCGCAGGTACACGACCCTATTACATCCGCAAATGGAGTGTTTCCCCGTACTCGAAACCGTGCCGGTGGAATAGAAGGAGGGATGTCGAACGGTATGCCCATTATTGTGCGTGGATACATGAAGCCGATTCCTACTTTGATTAAGCCCCTAGGAACAGCCGATATCGTGACCGGCGAACAACAACCTACTCGGTATGAGCGCAGCGATGTGACGAGCGTTCCTGCGGCATCGACCGTGGCGGAAGCCGTCGTAGCCATGGAAATCGCCAATGCGCTGTTGGAGAAGTTTGGCGGTGATAGTCTGGATGAAATTCGCGAAAGGCTGCGATAAGAAGGAAAAACCCGGGAAAACGGCTTTCAGCCGGAC
>JAURGV010000377.1 GCA_030833605.1 Rhodothermales bacterium | reverse complement strand
AAAGACGTGCCTGCTGAATTGTTAGTAGAAGGTAAAAGTACGCTAAGCCGGATGGGTTATCACAAAGCAGTGTTGGTTGACGAATTTGTTGCATATACTGCAACTGGTGATATGAAACGGTTAATTAAAAGTAGCGATAGTTATCGGACTCTTGAGAAACCTTTTAAAGCACTGCTCACCAAATATCTAACTTCTCTTAAGATCGCAGCATAATGGTTGATCGTAAATGTAAAATTTGCAAAGGCCAACTTATTGGCCGGGCAGACAAACAGACATGTGGGCCAACTTGTCGAGCAAAGCTTTCAAAACTTAACTCGCAAAAAGCGTATAATAAATTACTTTGTGAACTTATCGCAAATTGATATGGAAATTAGGTGCATATATCAAGGTATTTAGGATCGGTGAAGGTTGTTGGCACCTAGCAGCCTTCACTATCTGCCCTCTTGGCGGAATTGGTAGACGCGCTAGACTTAGGATCTAGTCTTCGGGTGAGAGTTCGAGTCTCTCAGAGGGTACAAAAAAGGAGGTTTCGGCCTCCTTTTTTTATGGATAAATAATTGAAAGAATTTATCCAGATCTTGCAGCATATAAAGACATACTCTTCGTTTATTACAGAGGCGTACATGAGTGACTATTCTAGAGCTCGATACGACGAAAGAGTTGGTAATATTGGAGACGTTAGAATTTCAGTAGAATTAGCAAAGGACCTTCGAGCAGAGGGTATTAACTTTAATCTGATTAAGGATCAGATCATTGAATTAATTGTTGACGAGCTAGATAACCGATTAAAAACAATCTTAAGTCGAACATTTGGAGAATTAACGTTTGCGGTACCAGTTCTCGCAGCTAAACTTTGGGTCGGCAATAATTCAGATTACATCAA
>JAURGV010000376.1 GCA_030833605.1 Rhodothermales bacterium | reverse complement strand
GAGTTATACAACAATAATGTGTTTCTTTGGGCGCAGGCGATTGCGTTCAAGGTCCTCATTACAATCGTTCCGTTGGTAGTTCTTGGAACCGGATTGGCTGGAAGTATTCTCAAGCGTGAACGTCCTTTCAGGTCGGTTGAGGCCCTGATTCGAGATTTTTTACCCTCGTATCAATCCGACCAGATTATTTCCTTTCTAAGTCAACTACAGACGGTAAGCGGAACGCTTACGTGGATCGGTATCGTTGGTCTGATTTTAACCTCGGTCACCCTGTTTACCACCCTTCGGACTGTATTGGCGAATGTTTTTGCCGAAGAATGGCACGAACACCGCTCCATTATCGGTGGATACGCTTTCGATTTCCGCATGGCGATTCAAGTAGGCTTGTTCTTCGTCGCTTCTACAGCCATTACGCTGGCTCAAAGAACGGTGAACACACCTTCGGCGGACGGTTTGTCTCTTGTAGGATTGGATCCTGTAGTGGTGCAGGAAGGCCTGAGACAAGCGTTGGAATATTTTGGAGTGGTCTTACCGCTATTGCTGAGCACGGCCATGTTCTTCCAACTCATCTATTTTACACCGCTTCCTCGTCCACCCTGGCGCAGCGCGCTTTCAGGAGCCCTGTTTACAGCCATTTTGTGGGAGGCCGCGAAAATTGGATTTACGTCTTACGCGACAAGTTTTGGTAGCTTTGAGCAAACCGGTCTAGCCGCGCTCGGAGACAGTTTTGTGATGGTTATTGTGATTGTGTTTTGGGCCTATTTTTCGGGCCTAATCCTAACGATGGGAGCCATAATTACTCTTTTGCACGAACGAAAACACCGCAAATTGCAATTAGTGGATGAATCAGAAAGCAACTTAGTTGACGTTGAAGCCAATACGTACTCAGTAATTGCTCGCGAACTCGACGAGGA
>JAURGV010000375.1 GCA_030833605.1 Rhodothermales bacterium | reverse complement strand
TATTGGGCATCTTCTTATCAGCGTTTCTTGGTGGAAAGTAGCGTTTCTGCGCGAGACGACTGGCGCAAATTATTTGCTTGGGACAGCGGCGATGGTTCGATTTGGACAGGGAGAACAGTCAATTCAAGCGGAAAATATCCGAGGGACGTTTGCACGACCGGCGGCGGAGCATGTAACATCTATACCGATGGGTTGGTTTGGGCTAGCACGATGATGGAGGTGTTCGACCAACTGGGGAGGGAGAAAACCGATCGACTATCGCTTTTATCCCATCGGTATTTGGCGTTTCCTCTCAAATTTAGCGATGCAGCTCAGGCGGTTATTCAAGCCGACATCGACTACTACAATGGGGCGAACCTTTCCGTTTTGATCGATGTTTTTGCTCGACGAGGCTTGGTCGACGCCAGTCAGTTTGCTCCTATTATTACGCACACGCAAATTCCCGATACCGAAGATGTTGGAAGTAGCTTACAGGTTGAGGTAAAGGCCATTGGTGTTTCAGGTCCATTGACCAGCGTTAAGCTATTTACCGAATCCGTCTCGAGAGGCAAGGAGTCCTTTGCGATGACATCAGCGGGTAACGATCAATACCAAACATCGATTGTGTTGCCTGCGACGTTAGATTCCGTGTTCTATTATTTTAAAGTCGAAGACTCCGGAGGTCGGTTTTCCTATTTACCGGAAACCGCACCAACAAAACGATTTCGATTTACGGTTGGTGAAGACGTTCATGCCCCCCTAATTGAACATACGCCCATTGTTGATGCGGCCTTTGTTCTCTGGCCTCTAACTGTGTCTGCCAAAGTAACGGACAACTTTTCCGTGGGATCAGTGCACGTGACGTATACCTTGTATGAAAGCGATGGCCAAGAGGTAACGAGTGGGGTTGATGCGCTTCAATTACATGGAAGTCTTTACTCGACCACGCTGGC
>JAURGV010000374.1 GCA_030833605.1 Rhodothermales bacterium | reverse complement strand
CGCGGCGACTGGATGTGAAAAATGGGTTTTGAGTCTTCATGAGATGCGTGGTCAATTCTAAATAATGCTAAAGAATCCGAACAAGGTTTAAATGTAATTGATTGGCTTAGTATCTGCCAACAAAAAGGCGTTTTTATTCTAGATGTATTGCTTTAAGCAGCTCTCGCGACTATTCCCCTAAAACGAGGGTCCAAAAGAACTCCAATTCTTCGGCTGTCATCGCTTTTTCGGGTGCAACCAATCTAAATCCCAAAAATGGTGCGTCTGTGTTCCACCAAAAGCTTTTGGGAATCTGAGGGTCGCGTCGTTTCCAATTTAAGGTTGACTCCAATCGGTCTGAACACCGTAGTTCGTTTGCGGAGTCATAAAACGACCCTCCCTTCACCGTCCGTGGATGCAATCTAGATGGTTCGATCCAAGGATCCACGGAATTTATTTCGGCAATTAGGGAGGCATAGTCAGCTTGATATTCGTCCATCGTCCACTCGGCGGCATTTCCGAATAGGTCATAAATGCCCCATGCGTTGGGCTTTTTGCTACCTACTTCATTCAGTTTTCCGCCTCCATTACTAGACATCCAAGCATACTCGGCGACATTGGTCGCATCCACACCCGGACCAAACGGTAACGTGGTACCCGCTTTACAGGCCGTTTCCCATTCAGCTTCCGTGGCTAACCGGAAAAAAACACCTGTTTTTTCGGTCATCCATTTGGCGTAGTGCAACGCACCCCACTGGGTCATCCCGACGGCTGGTTTTCTAGCGCCCCCCATTCCAAAAGCAGGATCTTCGTAAGGAGGGCTAGGGCGAGAAACGGCGTCTACGTAGTACACGGCACCTGGGACTGCTGTCGTGTCGGCGTCCCGATCCGGATAGCGAAAAACGGAAAACTCATCGCCAGTAACCTCATACTGACCAATCCAGTATCCCCCTAGCTCTACCGAAACCGCTGGGCCTTC
>JAURGV010000373.1 GCA_030833605.1 Rhodothermales bacterium | reverse complement strand
GTGTTGTTATCGGTGCCGCGCCTCTACGAAAAGATTTTCAACACGGTCCACAAATCGGTGGAAGAAGGTTCACCGACCAAACAAAAAGTATTCCACTGGGCCAGAGAAGTAGGTTTCAAATATAATTCTATCGTGGCAAGAGGCGGCAAAGCCGGGCCTATTTTAACAGCCAAATACAAACTGGCTTTCAAATTGGTTTTTGCTAAACTGCACGAAAAGTTGGGTGGAAGTATTGAATTTGGCGTTTCTGGCGGGGCCGCCCTGCCTAAATCGATTGGAGAGTTCTTTTTTGCAGCCGGGATACCCATTGTTGAGGGATATGGTTTGACGGAAACGTCTCCCGTGCTTTCCATCTCCCCGTTTCACGACCCCCGATACGGGGCGGTGGGACACATCATTCCCGGGGTGACGGTGGGCATTCAGCATCTTGATTCCGGCGAACTAATTGCCGAATTGCTAGGCGACAATTATCCGAGCTCGCTGACTTGCGATGCCGGGGAAATTGTAGCAAAAGGCCCCAACATCATGAAAGGATACTGGAATAATCCGGAAGCAACCGCCGAGGCTATTGATAAAAACGGTTGGTATCACACCGGAGATGTGGGTCGTTTTGATAATGGCTATCTCGTAATTACCGATCGCATCAAACATATGATTGTGTCGGCCGGTGGTAAAAACATCTATCCTGGGCCCATAGAAGAAGGGTTTAAGCATGAGCCATGGATTGACCAAATTATGGTCGTGGGCGAAGCGCGGGAGTTTCTGACGGCGCTTGTGGTTCCGGACGAAGATTTAATTCGTTCTTTTGCCAAAGACGAAGGAGTAACTTCATCCAAGCTGGAAGAGATTCTCCAAAGTGAGCCCGTTCAGAAAGTGTTTGCGCAGCTTTTCAAATCGTACTCCAGGCAAGCCGCAGCGCATGAGAAAATTCGCGACTTCCGCTTGGTGCTAGAGCCCTT
>JAURGV010000372.1 GCA_030833605.1 Rhodothermales bacterium | reverse complement strand
TTAGGCATCCGATGATACTGGTCTTGAGGTTGGTCGAATCCTTCCGCCCCTAAGATAGCGACTTCTTTGATTCGTCGGTGACTTAATCGATTACGCTTCCAAATTCGACTAAGCACCATTGCCAAGACGAAAAGGATTTTTGAAGGTTGCGTTTGCTCTTCCCGTTATATAGCTCTAATATAAATAGAGCGCTGACTCTTCCATAAGAAAATTCAAGAAACCGGGTGAAGTCTCAAAAATTGTAGTAGGCGGCCAGTAACCAGCGCACATTGAGCACGCGGGATTGCCCTTCCGGGACAACCGGGACAAAATGAGAATCAAATCCTTGCCCATACTGCGCCGATGTCGCTTCTAGCTCCATGGAAACGGTCAGCGGTTTTCTGGTGTAAACGAACCTCGGCGCTATGCGCCACAAGTCCTTTAGATTGGCGGCTCGGGTATTCGCGATAGCCGCCGCTTGATTGCCGCTGGATGGGACGCCCAAATTGGATAGATACCCTGCAAATACGCCAAACGTCCCTAATGTGGTGGGGTGCGAAACATCCATCCATGCACTGGCCAATCGCGTCGGCTCGAACATTCCTTGGTTATTACGGATGAATCCACCGGGCATCAAGTGATCAGCGAGGTCTTCCCCAATCATGGTTTTCAATTTTATCGTGGTTTTTCCGAGTTCTGCTTTTGCATAAGCCGTTGCTACGCGGGCACTAAAGGTGTCTCCACCTAGTTCTGGACGAATCGACTTGACCGTGCTACCTACCCCAACCAATAGGCCTCTTGGACCCTTGGCAGACGCGTGGATATGGCCTGCGGGCAATCCAGATTGATGATGCATTTTTCTTCCGCCAATCTCCTGGTACGCATCCAGTTGGGTCGATACCGCTGCCTCAATGCTGACCTTGCGGATGGATTTCGTGTACCTAAGTTGCGGAAACCGGGCGAACGGTTGAAAGGGAGCCCCCGTCGCGAAACCTACGGTCCCGGGAATAACATTCGATGTAA
>JAURGV010000371.1 GCA_030833605.1 Rhodothermales bacterium | reverse complement strand
TACACCGTGCCATCTAAGGGAGCATAAACCGGCGCCCCTGCGGGACGGAACAGGTCTACCCCGAGGTGAACGGTTCGGCGCTCACCCGAAACGGTTGCGTACTGATCGCCCGTGTAGGCCAGTCGAGGTTCATTCCAGCGACCAATTCCAACAGCCGATCCAACGCGATCCCAAATAAGCTGATCTGCGATCCCAGGAACGGCAATTGCGTCGGGCGTAAACTCGAGGCTTGCCACCGAAAAATCCATTACCACGAATTCCGGCTGCCCATGAGCAGACTGAATAGCGGGATGAAACGATCCGCGATTATCGGAAATCCACGATTCAAGTCGATTTTGACCCGGGAATGGAGTCCAATTCAAGGCCGCACGTAGCCGGTACGTTGCTAATCGAGGATGAATGGCATCCAATTTCTTTAAGCAAGCCCAAGCATCCTGCTCAGAAATGGACAAATATGCGTTATCCGGTTCTACGTCTCGCGCCGCTGCCGACATACACACACTCACCGCCAATCGCGTACAAACAAGTGTGAAAAAAGCCTCCACTTCGACTTCCGAAACGCCAAAAACGGCGTGATATCCGGCCAAAACAGTACACAGCGCTGCCACTGGGTCCGAACGATGCAAGGAGAGGTAAGCCGCCGCGATGGCCACGTTTCCTATTCGGGCTGAAAAAACCACATCTCCGTAGTCCAACAGGCCGGAAATAGACCGTCCGTGAAGTCCAGGTGGACCCACAAGGATGTTATAATCATTCCCATCGTTATGGATTATGGCTTTGGGCAGCGAAGTCCAAACTGGGTTAACGACCGATTGGTATTGCGCCAGCATGCGTTCCACTAAGGCTTTATCGCTCCCCTTTAACAGGTGAACACGCTCGCCGATAGTGCGCTCGGCATGGGCTAAGTCCCACACAAAATCCGTGGGCGCCCCTTCATGCCGAAATCCGTTAAGGGCCAAATCCACATGGGCTAAAAGAGAGCCCACTTCGAGTTCCATGGTTTCGGTAATGGG
>JAURGV010000370.1 GCA_030833605.1 Rhodothermales bacterium | reverse complement strand
ATGGAGTATCAAGAACAACAATGCTTTCTGGAAAGATGTCGCCTTTCACTGGAGCAAATGACCTGCATTAATGTGGCTAGAACCGACAGGCTTCCCGATGTCAATGCGCTTCTAGATGCTCATGATGTACTTTTTATAGGAGGAGCTGGCGAGTATTCCATTACGCAGGATTACCCATGGATGCCGTATCTGCTTCAACTGGTTCAACGGGCTAATGACCTATCCTTCCCGACTTTTGGAAGCTGTTGGGGGCACCAGCTCATTGCACGGGCTTTGGGCGGCACCGTTATTCACGATCACGAACGAGCTGAATTGGGTTGCATTAATACGGATACATTTAGGCCAATAACCTCACTCGAGGCATACCCAAATATTTTCTCTGCAGCGTTATTGAACAGTTTTATAACGCCTCTAGCATCAATAATGACTATCCCTTCAACCGTACTTTCAAAAACCGCCGCAAATTGCCTCCGTCTTGACTCTCGAATCGATTGTCTGCGCTGAATAAACGGGAGGCGATTAATTAATTCATCCGTGTTGTAAAAAATGTCATCGATCTGAGAGCTCAATACTCTGTTGTGGTCCGTACTATCCAAAACAGAATGATTCGCTAACCGAACACTATCGACGCGTTTTTCCAGTACCTTTCCAACGTTTTCCACGTTTTGATCGGCGACACTTAACAGAACCAACATTTCAGGATTTTCGACGTCTTCGATCGAAAAAGACACAAGATGGAGCTCCTCTAGTTTTCGCACCAGATCCCTGCCAACACCCAGGTCGTCGATTACAAGAATTTTCATTCCTACTGATCTCCTCCAGCTAACTCTCTTGGGAGTAGTCTAAACATGATTGATCCGGTTTGGGCATCAAGATTGCGCCATGATTGGACAGGTAAATCAATCGCTAAAAAAGTACCTGTCGGCACATCAATCCAGGATTCTCCGGTAATCCAACTGGCAATTGATGCGGTTGTGGGCTGATGACCAATAAATAAAGCAGACGCAATACCGTCGTCCAATTTGCGAATTTTTTTAACTAGC
>JAURGV010000036.1 GCA_030833605.1 Rhodothermales bacterium | reverse complement strand
CGGTTGCCGAGCGGCTCTCCGATGAAGGAAATCACCACGATGCGCTCATTATATATCAAATGAACTTAGAACGATTCCCGGAATCCCCTTCCATTTGGTTCGGAATCGCCGAGCAGCATGAAGCGTTGGGTGACCTGGTGAAAGCGATTGAAGCCTTAGAAAAATCTGCAGCCTTAGATCCGCGCAATAGAGAAACGGCAGCCAAATTGAAAGAATTAAAAGGTATATAAGCCCTCCTATTGCATCGCAGGGGAATGAACGGTTTCTTTAGGCTCCTCTAAAACAGCCGACCGCTATGCGTTTTCTCCTATTTACATTCGCTTTACTGACCTTTGCTTCGCCTCTAATCGCACAAAACTTGGTCGATCAGATCGCCGATGTGCTTGAACCCAAGGTCATTGAATGGCGCCGTGATTTCCATGAGCATCCAGAATTGTCCAATAGAGAATTTCGGACGGCGGGAATTGTGGCCGATCATCTTCGGAATCTTGGGATTGACGTGACGACCGAAGTGGCACACACCGGCGTGATTGGCATCCTAAAGGGTGGTCATCCAGGTCCGACGGTCGCATTGAGAGCCGATATGGACGCCCTACCGGTTAAAGAACGAGTCGACCTGCCCTTTAAATCCGTAGCCACGAGCTTGTATCGAGACGAAGAGGTCCCGGTGATGCATGCATGTGGTCACGATACCCATGTGGCCATGCTTATGGGTGTGGCTGAGGCGCTTGCGGGAATGCAAGCTGACCTCCGAGGCACCGTGAAGTTCATTTTTCAACCCGCTGAAGAAGGCCCTCCTCCCGGAGAAGAAGGTGGCGCCGAATTGATGGTTAAAGAAGGGGTAATGGAAGGGGTGGACGTCATTTTTGGGCTTCACATTGCTGCCGGAACGTACGTAGGCCAACTTGAATACCGCCCTAAAGGGATGATGGCCGCCGTTGATGATTTCAGAATTGTGCTAAAAGGGAAACAAGCTCACGGCTCGGCGCCTTGGCTTGGCATAGATCCCATTGTAACGGCCGCGCAAATAGTGAACAATCTTCAAACCATTGTCAGCCGCAGTCTTCAATTGACCAAAGCCGCAGCGGTAGTCACGGTTGGTTCTATTCATGGCGGCGTGCGGTCCAATATTATTCCGGAAGAACTGGAAATGCTGGGCACCATCCGAACGTTTGACCCCGAAATGCGCGATAAACTTCATTCCCGTTTCCGAACCATAGTATCCAATACGGCAGCCTCCAACGGTGCCACCGCCGAAATTCAATTGCCGTACAGTGCGCATTACCCTGTTACCTTTAACGACCCAGACTTGACAAGCTCGATGCTAGAAACGTTAGAAAGAACGGCCGGGAAAGATAATGTAATTATGATTGATGCAATTACGGGTGCCGAGGATTTCTCCTTTTTTGCCAACGAAGTCCCTGGGTTGTTTCTGTTTGTCGGCGGCAAACCCCTCAATATCCCTAAAGAAGTTAGCGTATCGCATCACACACCTGATTTTTATGTCGATGAGTCAGGGATGAAGCTTGGCGTCCGAACGCTAATGAACCTTACCCTAGACTACATGGAGAAAGCGACTCGTCAATAGTCGCCTTTTCGGCCATCTTTCCTTCCAAACGCTTCCAACCAAAACCAGATTGTCCATGAAAGCTACCCTTTTGATCGTAGGCCTTTGTCTAATTATGGGCTGTACTGAATCGTCCGAACATTCCGAAAAAATGGACGGACAAGAGCACGCCTCTAGCACTGAGATCACGTTCTTGAATGGTGCCAATTCGTTACCCGGCGCTCCGTTTTCTAACGCCGTTCAGGTTGGAAACCTGTTGTTTCTCTCCGGGCAGATTGGCGTAATTCCGGGGACACGCGAATTCCCAGAGGGCGGGTTTGAAGCGCAGGCTCACCAAATGATGAACAACGTGAAGAACACCGTAGAAGAATTTGGATCGTCCATGGATCGCGTGGTCAAATGCCTCGTGATGATCGACGACATGAGCCGTTGGGGAGAGTTCAATGAGATTTACGTCCAATATTTCCCAGGTGACAAGCCAGCCCGATCGGCTTTCGGAGCGGATGGTCTCGCACTAGGGGCACATTTTGAATTGGAGTGTATTGCTGTAATGCCGTAGTGGGAGCAGTTCTTTACCTCTTTACTTTCCTGCGCTATCTGTCAAAAATTAGGTCCCCTCCTTCTGGGACCTAAAACCGAGTAAAATGAAGTTATTCTGGTCGCTTTTTTGTTTTGTTGCCTTCTCAAGTCAATGGGTGCTGGCTCAAAACGCATCCTTTGGGGATCACCAATACCGCAGCGATCAACCCGTTGGTATTCAACGGGTTACAGGCGTAATAACGATTGACGGGGATGCTTCGGAAGCCGCTTGGGATGCGATCACTCCCGTTCCGTGGCACATATATGACCCCTCATACGATGCCACTCCTACGCAAAAAACGGAGTTTCGGATAGGGTATGACGATTCCTACATCTATTTCTCCTGCCGCTGCTACGACACGTCTCCCAGCGAAATAACCCGAACCACGTTTAAGCGCGACGCGTGGGACGCTAACTACGACCAAGTAGCCGTCATGTTGGATACGTTCAATGACGCAGAGAACAATCTCATGTTCATTGTTTCTGCTGCTGGGGTTCGTATTGACGTCGCCGTTTCCAACGATGCGCAGGGTGAAAACCCGATTAATATCCCCTGGAACGCTTTTTGGGATGCGGAAACATCGATTGGTAGCCATGGCTGGGATGCCGAAGTTCGTATTCCCTTGTCCAGTTTGCGATTTAATCCGGTAGGTGACGAGACCACAATGGGGCTTACCATGTACCGTTACATATCGCGTTCGAATGAACTCCAAGTTTACCCAGAGCGGCGCCGAAATTGGGGTTTCTTCAGCTTTTTTAAGCCTTCTCAGGCACAAGAGGTAGTTTTTCAGGACATCAAATCGACGAAAGCAACCTATATCACGCCTTATGTGTTGGCGGGGTCGAGCATTTCGAACGACCTAAACGACGCTGAAACGGCGTATGAGAAAGAATCGGGGCCTACCCGCGAACTTGGATTGGACGTCAAGGTCGGACTAACCAGCAATCTCACCCTCGATCTTACGGCCAACACCGATTTTGCACAGGTCGAGGCCGACGATCAGCAGGTAAATCTGACTCGATTCTCTCTCTTTTTCCCCGAACAGCGTCTGTTCTTTCAAGAGCGGGCCAGCACTTTTGAACTCAATTTTGGTCTGGTCAATCGGCTCTTTTACACCCGGCAAATCGGTATCAACGACGATACCATGGTGCCGCTATTGGGTGGCGCGAAAGTGGTGGGACGTATTGGAAGATGGGACGTGGGAGCTTTGAATATGCAGTCCGGTCGTGAGAATGGATTGCCTTCGGAAAATTTCGGTGTGCTGAGGCTGCGTCGCCAGGTCCTCAATGCCAATTCTTTTGCTGGGGGTATTATTACGTCCCGCATCGATGAGGATGGAGGATCCAACGTTGGGCTTGGTCTCGATGGTATTTTCAAATTCAAAGGACAAGACTACCTCTCATTGGCTGCCGTGCATACGTTTGACGAGGAAGTAGACAATGGCATAGAAGCGACTCGCTTTAGAGCTCATTTGCGACGTGAATCGACCGAAGGATTCCGCTACTCGTTAGAGCTTAATCGTGCTGGAAAGGACTACCGGCCTGATATGGGATTTGAGATTCGTGAGGACTACTCAGAAGTCAAAGTCGATGGTGCTTGGGGTCGACTCGGCATAGAGGGCGAACGGCTTAAACGTGTTGAGGGGCTTTTATACGCTGACCTGTTTGTGAATAACGGAGACCGTTCGACGCAAACGTTGGAGACAACGGCAAAATGGACCATCCAGTCGTGGGCCAATTTTACCACCGAGTTACGAGCCACCCGCTGGGTTGAAAACCTTACGGAAGCCTTTGAATTGTCCGACGATATCGACATCCCACTCGGCGACTACACCTATTCTGAGGTAGAGCTAAAGACCACGACTTGGGAAACCAAAGCCGCGACGGCGGTAAATTCCTTAATACTGGGGAAATTTTTCGACGGAGACCGTTTCACCCTCAACACAACGCCAAAATGGAACGTCTCCAAAGTGGTAGAAGTGGGCGGTACGTATCAATTCGACCATATTGACTTCAAAAGCCGCCAACAAACGTTTAATGCCCACACCGTCCGCGTCAAGTTGGGGTTAACGTTCAATCGCGTGTTTTCGCTTTCTAGCTTTGTTCAATACAGCTCGGATGCTGATTTTGCTCTGGGCAATTTCCGGTTCCGCTATAACCCTAGGGAAGGGAACGATTTCTTTTTGGTGTTCAACGAAGGCCTTCACACCGATCGATTTGCTAAAAATCCGATTCCTCCTCGGCTTGGTGGAAGAACCATTCTGCTCAAATACAGCTATACGTTTTTAAAATAATCGAGATCTTTCTTGAGATTTCGCTTTGGGCGAAGTAAATAGGTCAGTTTGTAACTCATCCCAATTGCTTTATGAATCCATCGTCTTTAAGTGCCCGCTTGTCGGTCATGATGTTTCTCCAGTTTTTTGTCTGGGGGGCCTGGTACGTCACCGTTGGCATTTTCATGGGCGAAAACGGGATGAGTCATATTTCGCACTGGGCTTATACGGTTGGTCCGTTGGCAGCCGTCATCTCCCCTTTCTTTTTGGGAATGATCGCGGACAGATACTTCGACGTCGAAAAGGTGTTAGGCGTTATGCACCTGCTGGGCGGAGTCGCAATTTTGGCCGCTCCGTTCTATTCGAGTTCGCCTGTCACATTTGTGGTGCTGCTGGCCATCCATATGTTGTGTTACATGCCAACCATCGGCTTAACCAACACGTTAGCTTTTCATAACATTACCGATCAAGAAAAGCAGTTCCCTTTAATTCGGGTTTTTGGAACGCTTGGCTGGATTGCTGCAGGTGTATTGGTCAGCCTTGGACTGCATGCAGAGACCACTGCCATTCCTTTCTATGTGGCTGGAGGGGCGTCCATTTTGATGGGAGTGTTTAGCTTCAGCCTCCCCAACACGCCACCGCCTGCTGCGAACAAAGGCTCCATTACGGCTAGGGAAATTTTGGGCCTAGACGCACTCAAGAAATTAAGCAGCCCTTCCTTTTTTGTATTCATTCTGTCCTCCTTCTTGATCTGCATTCCGCTGGCAGCGTACTACAATTTTGCCCCCATCTTCGCTAACGATGTGGCCTTAGCCAACGTGGCCTTCAAAATGTCGTTCGGCCAGATGTCTGAAGTGCTATTTATGGTAGCGATGCCGTTTTTCTTCCGGCGCCTTGGTGTTAAATGGATGTTGGTTGTAGGCATGGGTGCTTGGGTGTTGCGGTATGCCCTTTTTGCCTTGGCTGCCCCTTCCGGAGTGGTTTGGATGATCATGGGTGGAATTATCCTTCATGGCATCTGTTATGACTTCTTTTTCGTTACCGGCCAGATTTATGTCGACAAAAAGTCTACACCTGAAATTCGGGGCCAAGCCCAAGGGCTGCTGGTTTTGATCACGCTGGGCCTTGGGATGCTTATTGGAGCGCAAGTATCTGGCTGGTTAAACAACTTTTATAAAGCCGGTGCCGATGTGCTCAGCGCCTCCGCCTGGCAATCGTTTTGGTGGGTCCCTGCCATTTTTGCGGGCGCCATTATGCTATTTTTCACGTTCACCTTTAAAGACAAGGTTGACGCTTCTGAGGTAAAAATATGATTGACCGTCGCGATTTTATGAAACGATCTGCCCTTGGGGTTGCCGGCGCAACGCTGTTTCCTATGGCGTGTGCCCCCGGTGAAGAAGGATTGGTCATTCCACCTCCTCCCCTTTTCAAAATATCTCTGGCCCAATGGTCTCTCCATAAAGCATTGTTCGCCAAGGAGTTAACAAACCTGGAATTCCCGGTCATCGCACGTGATGCCTTTGGAATAACAGCGGTCGAATACGTGAATGCATTCATGAAAGAAGAATCACGCGATCCCCGCTACGTCCAGGAGTTGAAAGGCATTTGTGATAGCGAAGGGATCACCAGTGTGTTGATTATGTGCGACGGTGAAGGCCGACTGGGAGATCCAGACGCTGATGCGCGCACAACTGCCGTTGAAAACCACTATCGCTGGGTAGACATCGCCAAAGAATTGGGATGCCACTCCATTCGCGTGAACGCGTCGAGCGAAGGTGATTGGAATACCCAACGCGACCTCGCGGCCGATGGGCTTAGTCGGTTAACAGAATATGGGGCCGCCGCCGAAATCAATGTCATTGTGGAGAACCACGGAGGCATTTCCTCCAACGGTAAATGGCTCGCTGAAGTGATGCGAACGGTAAATAATCCTCGCTGTGGAACGCTGCCTGATTTTGGCAACTTCAACATGGGAGAAGAATTGGGCGGCTGGTACGATATCTATACCGGTATTGAAGAACTGATGCCATTTGCAAAAGCCGTTAGCGCCAAAAGCCATAATTTTGATGAAGGCGGCAATGAACGCGACAAAGACTACATGCGTATTATGCGCATCGTTTTGGATGCAGGCTACCGTGGATTTGTTGGTGTCGAATACGAAGGGGCGGAGGTCTCAGAAGCGGACGGCATCACCTATACGAAAGACCTCTTGCTTCGCTGTCTCGAAACGCTGACGCCCGAATATTCTTAGTTTTTCTTTCCCACCACCCACTATAAACACGATTTAGTAGATGAAACCTTTACTTTTTGGATTAGCACTCCTGTTTTTTGCAGGATGTCAATCAGGCGATAATGCAGAAATGGACCACGAGGCAATGGATATGGGTCACGAATGGACCGTTTTATTTGACGGCACATCCATGGACCAATTCCGGGGCTACCGACAAGAGACCATGCCTGCTGCATGGGTCATCGAGGATGGTGCGATGTTTGCTTCCGCGCCTGGTTCAGGCATGGACATCGTAACGCGGGAGACTTTCACCAACTTTGAGTTCGAGTTCGAATGGAAAGTGGCTGAGGGTGGAAATAGTGGGGTGATGTGGCATGTGGATGAGTCTGCCGGTGAGACTCCATGGATGACGGGCCCAGAGTACCAGCTCTTAGACGATGCGGCGTTTAATGATGGCGTAATCGGCAAAAACAGCGCGGCTTCAAACTACGACGTGCAAGCTCCCTCCGAAGCGGTTAACAAACCAGCGGGTGAGTGGAATAAGGGTCGCATTGTGGTTGATGGCAACTGGGTCGAGCATTGGCTGAACGATGTGAAAGTGGTTGAATACGAAAAAGGCAGCGAGTCGCATCAAGCGGCAGTCGCTGCTTCGAAGTGGGTTAATTACCCAACCTACGGCACCACATCGACGGGCCATATCGCGTTCCAAGGCGATCACGGGGAAGTCTGGTTGCGTAACCTGCGGATCCGGGTGATCGACCGCAACCAGGAATAAAAAGGCCTTTCGGATTTTGGTAAAATTGAAGAGCGGGGCGCCCTTTCAGGGCGCCCCGCTCTTTTACATATCAGCTTTTTGCTTGGCCAGCTTTCTTTCGTCTAGATTTCTACACCGCTAGCATCCTGAAAGGCTCGCTACCCTTATGGCATGGAGTTGGATCCGCCAGGAACACTGCGAAAAACGCTGGAAGCGCCTGTTCCATCAAAGGTGACCACATCATAAGCGTGGTAATCAGCCGGGTCGCCTTGCTCCATGCCTGGTGAACCAACCGGCATGCTAGGAACCGCAATCCCCATTACTGCTGGGCGTTCTGCTAACAAACGGGTTACGTCTTCTGCAGGAACGTGACCTTCAACCACATAGCCATCAATGATCGCGGTGTGGCATGAAGCCAAATTTCCGCCGACACCATGCTGCTGTTTGATGCTATTTAGATCGTCCACGTCGTGAACCTCCACCTCATAGCCCGCTGCTTTCATGTGGTCAATCCAACTTCCACAACATCCACAGGCTGCATTTTTGTACACAACCAGCTTGGGCGCCCCTTCACTTTTGAATACAAAAACGCCGGCAACGGCCAATAAAACGAGACTGGTTACAATGATGGCAATTTTATTCACGTCGAATCACTTTTAAAGTTTGTAGGCAGTCTAAGTATCAGATCTGCTCATTTGTTTCAAACATACCACTTTCGAAGCCTTTTGGGCAGTATTTGATTCTCCTAAACCCATTTTTAACAAATCGATCAGGTCGCTCGCAGAAATTCTCCCTCGAACGAAATAATGCGGTCAAGTTGGACGCTATCTCGTAGTTTATAGAACCTCGAGAACGAATCTCACCCGTATAATTCTTCCGCACCTACCATGAAGCATACTCCGCTCCCTAGCACCATTCAGAGCAGAATGAATCACGTCGCAAACACCCCTCTTCTGGCTGGTTCTGGCCGCCTAATGAGCCTTCTTATGGGACTCGGTCTCCTTTTAATGGGATGCAGCGCGCCAGAAACAGAGGTCGCAACCCTAGACCTGAATAACCCCACGTGGGAGCGGCAATACGACGACTCGACCTCCTTTTTTATTGGTATCCATGCGGTAGATGACCAAACCGTTTGGGCGGCTGGCAGCGCAGGTCGCGTAGTGCGTACGGTGGACGGCGGGTCCACGTGGAAAACCATGTATGTACCGGGAGCCGACTCCGTCCAATTTCGAGATATCCACGCGTTTGGAAGTGATGTAGCCTACGTATTATCGATTGGAAACGGGACGGATTCGAGGATTTATAAAACTACGGATGGCGGCGATACCTGGAACATGTCGTTTCAAAACCAAGACCAAAACGCCTTTTTCGACTGTTTTAGTTTCTGGGATGCCAATACCGGATTTGCTTTTAGCGATTCATTCGAGGGCGAATTTACCCTCATTAAAACGACAGACGGGGGTGATTCCTGGTCTCGTATCGACCCAGCCTTGGTACCGGATGCGCGCGCTGGTGAAGGAGCTTTTGCTGCGAGCGGCACCTGTGTAATGACCGCTCCGAACGGACTGGGATGGTTTTCGACAGGGGCTTCAGCCGTTGATACCCGTGTAATCCGAACCCAAGATTTTGGAGCGACATGGTCAGAAGCTCTAACACCCATCGAGAGTAAAACCTCCAGCCAAGGCATCTCAAATATTTCGGTTTTGGATGCAAACCACATCGCCGTCATGGGAGGCGACTACACCCAGCGTGACTCCGTTTATCAAAATGTAGCCGTTTCACTCGATGGCGGTGCGTCTTGGGAATTTGCCAACAGCGCGCCCATTGGTGGCGCGGTTTACGGTTCGGCGTACGTTCCTGGAACGAGTACGCTTACCTTGGTAGGAGTCGCTCCAACCGGTTCCGCCTATTCCACCGATAATGGACAATCGTGGAATCGAATGGGCGACGATAATTTCTGGACCGTTTCCTTCGTTTCTGCAGATGCGGGCTGGGCTGCGGGACCAGGAGGAGTTTCGAAAGTTAAAAACGGCACGGCGTCGACTCATTAAATTTCTTTCCCGTTCTAATGGCCTCTATTGAACCTATTCTGGCGACAACGCCTTTTGTAGATGTACTCCGCGAGGTTGGGATAATCGCGGAAAAGCAGCGTATTGAGGCCTATGCTGTGGGCGGCGTAGTGCGTGATGCGTTGCTGGGAAGGCCAACTACGGACATTGATTTTGTAACGATTGGCCCTAGAAGTGGCATTAAGCTAGCTGAAGCCGTTCGTAAGAAATTGGGCGGTGCGGTCGTTCATATTTACGAAAACTTTGGTACCGCTGCGCTTCGCATTCAACACGAGACAACACAGGAATGGTTGGTACTGGAGTTTGTCGGCGCTAGAAAAGAGAGCTATAGCCGTGATTCTAGAAAACCGATCGTTGAAGAAGGAAGCCTATCCGACGACCAACACCGGCGGGACTTCACGATTAATGCCCTCGCCGTAGACATTCGTCCCGACCGATTTGGGACTTTACTTGACCCCTTCGGAGGAATCGCAGACCTAAGTAAAGGAGTTCTAAAAACGCCTTTAGATCCCCACGAAACGTTCGACGACGATCCACTCCGCATTGTTCGGGCGGCGCGTTTTGCGTGTCAACTTGGATTTATTATCGACCCGATTACGTTCTCAGAGATGAAGGATCGTGCCGAGCGCATGACGATTGTAAGCGCTGAACGCATTTCAGCTGAGTTGGAGAAAATCATGGCGTGCAGGGAGCCGTCTATCGGCTACACGCTTCTTTACGAGTGCGGTGCGTTGCACTATTTTTTCCCCGATTTGGTTGCGCTGCAAGGAGTTGAGACCCAGGACGGAGTCCGCCACAAGGACAATTTCTTCCATACCCTTAAAGTTGTCGACAATTTGGTAGAAAGTGTCGCAGACCGGCCGGTCGAGGATACCATGTTGCTTCGTTGGGCAGCCTTATTGCATGATATTGGAAAGCCCAAAACGAAACGGTTTAGCGATGCGGTCGGCTGGAGTTTTCACGGACATGAAGACAAAGGCGGTCGCATGATCCCTAAGATTTTCAAGTCGTTACGCCTTCCAACGGATGAACGGATGAAAACCGTTCAACGCCTGGTTCAGCTTCATCACCGTCCCGTTTCCCTTGTTGACGATACGGTGACCGATTCGGCCGTGCGCCGGCTGCTTTTTGATGCAGGAGACTTAATTGAGGATTTGATGTTACTCGTTCGGGCAGACATCACGTCCAAAAACCCCAAAAGAGTGCGTCGCTATTTGCGCGCTTTCGACTCGGTAGAAGCCAAATTCAAAGAAGTTGAAGAAAAAGACAATCTTCGGAATTTTCAGCCGCCGGTCGATGGAGGGGAAATTATGAGCGTACTTAAGTTACCACCGTCCAGAGCCGTCGGTGAAATCAAGAACACTATTCGAGAAGCCATATTGGATGGTTTAATTGAAAACAACCACGACGCTGCGTACGCCTATATGATGGAAATAAAGGATTCCATCTTGGCCGCACTCCCTGAAGATGCCTTTCGTGCGACTTAATATGGGCCGGATTGCATCCTGATTTAAATCGTTCCGTATCCGAAGGAAAGGCTTCTTTTAACATACCCCCGGATAGAAATGGCAGATCTAATACGTGTTATCCTTTCAGTGATTATTCCACCCATAGGTGTTTTTTTCAAAGTAGGATTTGGGATGCACTTTTGGGTCAACATCGTTTTGACGATGATGGGCTACATTCCCGGATTGGTCCACGCGATCTGGATCTTGGCTAGTAAAGACTAAGTGCCAGCTCTAGGCCAGTTCTTTAGCTGGGCGCACATCCCACATCAGCATTTGATCGATGTCAGCTGAGTCTTCTTCCCCGTCCGCATCCGTAAACATATAGTCTCCCAACTTTTCACGTTGAAGCGGGGACAACAATTTCCAGGTCTGACCTTCTTGATCAATAAACTCAGAAGGGTACGGATTAATTACGCGGTAGGATGGATGGTATTCCTTGTAAGTTAGCTCAGCCGCGTACAAAGCAGCGCGACGCGCTCCGGCTTTGGTTGCGCTTTTGCCAACTACTTTAAAGGGCGTAATGGTAATGGCAGCCATGAAGTATCCATCTTCCTGTTCTACATATTCAGGGCGCATGACTTTGAAGTCAGCAGGATTGGGATAGGCACTGCGTTCGTTGAAATCCATGATCGAGCGTGTGGAAAACGGTGTTGGATACGATGTTGAATCGGCTTCTACTTCATTAACTCAGGTTGGTTCGATTAGAAGTATGTGAAGGCAACAATTAAGGTAATTCTTCATTTTGCTTGCGTTTGGCCAGTTTTTCATAGGAAACCTCGCCTGCCCCATCGGTGATAAACCGTTATTGCGACACCGAATAGGCCGTTATTGACCACAACTGTTTTGATGCTGTGGATAACGTATTGACAAGTGTATCGGCGAACGAATTCACAATCCTGCAATAACGGTCTTCATCCCTCCTTATTATTTTCCCGGTGCCTTTTTTCCGCTTTAAAACGGTTCTTTTACAATCTTTTGCCCCCGAATTGTTAAGAATCAAATTGTGGACAATTTCTCCTTGCATAACGGTCATTTCGTTGATTAATTAGGAAGAGCAAACTCCGCCTATCTGGACACACGGTTTATCGCCTTCGGGCCATAAACCGTTATTTTTCTTACGAAAAAGTAACCCAGAATGAATGGACCTTTACGACCTGTTTTGTCCCACTGTCGCCCCACCCCAGCGACGTACCACCCAAAACAAGCACGAAGGATTGCACACCATAAAAGTATTGCACCCTAGAAATTGAATTTACCATGCCAGAAGCCGTTCGCAATTCGTTGTTTGGTCAAGACGCGAATCCAAACGTCGATCCGTCCAAAGGGCTAATCATTGACCGAGTATTTTCGGAAAAAGGACAAGATCCTTTTTCATCCGTTGAATGGGATCGTCGCGATGCCTGCATCAAAAACCACAAAGGCGACAAAATATTCGAACAGACCGATGTCGAATTCCCCGTCTCGTGGAGCCTGTTGGCGACTAACGTTGTCACCAGCAAGTATTTTTACGGAGAACTGTCCAAAAACGGTGTCGCGCCCCAAGATGGCGGTCGCGAAAACAGCCTTCGCCAGCTCATTCACCGCGTAACCCGCACTATTGCGGATTGGGGAACTGAGCAAGGATACTTTGCGACCAAAAAAGACGGAAATAAGTTCTACGATGAACTTTCTTGGTTGTGTGTCAACCAATATGGCGCATTTAACAGCCCGGTGTGGTTTAATGTCGGACTGAACCAACAATATGGTGTGGTCGATTCAGGCAGCAAAACCATCTATGGATGGGATGCATCCAAAAAGAAAGCCGTAGCGGTCGATCCTTATGTTCGTCCACAGGCATCGGCTTGTTTTATTATTTCAGTTGAAGATTCCATCGACGACATCTGGCAGTTGATGGGAGAAAGTGCGCGTCTTTTTAAGTTTGGCTCAGGTGTTGGCGCCGATTGGTCCAAACTCCGTTCTAGCCATGAAGTCCTTTCTGGTGGTGGTACACCTTCCGGACCCGTTTCTTTCATGAAAGTGCAGGACGCTACAGGCGGAACCATTAAAAGTGGTGGTAAAACGCGTAGAGCGGCCATCATGCAGACTTTGAAAATTTGGCATCCGGACGTTGAAGAGTTTATTGGATCCAAATTAGAGGAAGAGAAAAAAGCTTGGGCGCTTATCGAGCAAGGATACGATGGATCGTTCAATGGCCCGGCGTACGGCTCAGTAGCGTTCCAAAACGTGAACCAATCGGTTCGTGTTAACGACGAGTTTATGGCTGCTGCCGACGAAAATGCTGCTTTTGGGCTTCGTGCGGTTAAAACAGGCGAAGTAATTAAGGAGGTCAATGCGGCCACCTTACTAGACAAGATTGCTGAAGGGACCCACGTTTGTGGCGATCCAGGAGTTCAATACGAAGACACCATTCAACGTTGGCACACCTGTAAAAACCACGGAGACATCAACTCGAGCAATCCTTGCTCTGAGTATATGTTCTTGGACGACTCTGCATGTAACCTCGCGTCGTTAAACCTTCGCAAGTTTCAAACTCCAGAAGGCACGTTCGACGTAGCTCGTTACCGCGCAGCGGCTCGTATCTATATCACAGCTATGGAGATTTTGGTGGATAACGCGGGATATCCTTCTGCGACGATTGCCGAAAATTCCCATAAATACCGTCCATTGGGACTTGGCTTTGCCAATCTCGGCGCGCTTTTAATGTCCATGGGCTTGCCATACGACAGCGACGAAGGTCGCGCTGTCGCCGGAGCCCTAATGGCTATCGAACACTGCGAAGCCTACGCCCGTTCAGCAGAAATTGCAGCTAACCCCAAAATTGGCACCTTTGACGGCTATGCCGAAAACCGCGAGCCGTTTCTGGAAGTTATGCGGATGCATCGCGACGCCGTCGACACCATTCATTCGTCGTGCCCAGCCTATTTGGTGGAAGCCGCGCGTGAGTCGGCAGACCGCA
>JAURGV010000369.1 GCA_030833605.1 Rhodothermales bacterium | reverse complement strand
CAATAAGCCATCTAGCTGTCCTTTTCAGGCCAACGAGTCCTTTCGTGCAAACTCCATTCCAACCACAAGAAATGCTCCGCTTCGGGCTTTAAAAGCTCGACTAGGGGTACAATCTATCTAGCGTTCTGGCAAATGGAATGGTTTCACGCAGGTGATGAATCCCACAAATCCAGGTCACCGTTCGCTCAAGCCCGAGGCCAAACCCGCTGTGGGTGACGCTTCCATAGCGACGCAAATCGAAGTACCACGTGAATGCTTCTTCCGGTAGGCCGTGCTTTTTAACCTGGGCTTCCAAAAACGCGAGATCAGTCGCTCGTTCTCCACCGCCCACGATTTCGCCATACCCTTCAGGAGCCAGCACGTCCATTCCCAGCGCAACGCGATCGTCTTCCGGATCACGTTTCATGTAGAACGCTTTGAACTCGTGCGGAAAGCGGTGGACAATAATTGGTCGATCGAAATGCCATGTAATTAACGTTTCGTCACTTCCTCCGAAATCTCCGCCCCACTCAAATGCCTGTGCCGACTCCAACCATTTGGGAAGATTTCGCAGTTCTTCCTCGATGTCGGTCAAACGGCGCTGAATTTCAATTTCCCGAGCGTCAATCTTCTTCTTTTCCCACTTTTTGGCTTGACCATGAGCTGCTTGGCCTTCTTTGCTCTCGTTCTGGAGGTCTGCGGCTTCCTTCTCTAGACCAGAAATTTTATCCGCTACCATTTGAGCGGTTTTATCGCTCTTCAGTATTTCGACGGCGCGGTCATAACTAACGCGAGGATAATCACTCAAGGACCGTTTCAATGGCTCTTGGTCGCGCTCTAGAATCTGTAACTCTGGTTGGCAGTTTGCCAATGCATCCGATACAATCCGACTCAACATGTCTTCTGCCAATTGCATCGTCATCTCGAGGTCATAAAACGCCATTTCGGGCTCAATCATCCAAAATTCGGTCAAATGGCGACGCGTTTTTGACTTCTCCGCTCTGAAAGTGGGTCCAAACGTATAAATTTTTCCAAACGCCATGGCCATCGCTTCGCCGTGAAGCTGACCGCTTTGCGTTAAA
>JAURGV010000368.1 GCA_030833605.1 Rhodothermales bacterium | reverse complement strand
ATTTCCAAATTGACGCGGGACGATTTCAGGTCGATGGTGATCCTATCGCCCTCCCTCACCGCTGCGATGGGCCCACCTGCTGCAGCCTCCGGTGAACAATGGCCGATGGAAAGCCCGCGTGTACCTCCTGAAAAACGTCCGTCTGTGATCATGGCGACCTGGGTGTCCATGCGAAGGCCAGCCAAGGCAGACGTGGGTTGTAACATTTCGGGCATTCCAGGACCGCCACGTGGGCCTTCATAACGAATGACTACCACCTCTCCAGACTGAACGGCACCCGACAAAATTCCTTCGACAGCATCGTCTTGGCTTTCGAAGATTCTAGCAGGGCCGGAAAACAGCTGCATTTCTTCCGAAACAGCTCCGGTTTTTACCACACAACCTTCAGGGGCTAGATTTCCGAATAAAACGGACAATCCGCCGGTTGTTTTAAAAGGATTGTCGACCGAGCGAATAATGTCCGGACGCGAATTTTGGGCGTCACTAATGTTTTCAGCCAAGGTGTGGCCGGTGACCGTAGGCCGGTTTGAATTCAACAAGCCTGCGGCGTCCAATTCATGCAGAATGGCACTGATACCACCCGCCTGTTCCACATCTTCCATGTGCACATCAGGGACGGCGGGAGACACTTTACACAAGTACGGGACTCGTGCTGAAATTCCATTGATGCGGTCTAGATCGTAGTCTATGCCGGCTTCTGCCGCAGCAGCGAGCATGTGCAAAATGGTGTTGGTAGACCCGCCCATGGCCATATCGAGGGCAAATGCGTCGTCCAGGGCCGCATCGGTAAAGATGTCCAACGGAGTTAGGCCTTCATCAACTAATTCTACCACTCTTCGGGCGGCTCGCTTCGCAAGCTCCGCTCGCCGCGGATCGACCGCCAAAATCGATCCATTGCCTGGTAGTGCTAAGCCCAAAACCTCCATAATGCAGTTCATGGAGTTGGCGGTGAACATCCCCGAGCACGATCCGCAGGTAGGGCACGCATGTTGTTCAAGGGCAAACAACCCTTTCTGATCAAGATCCCCTTTTTGAAACTGTCCAACGCCTTCAAAAACGGAAACCAG
>JAURGV010000367.1 GCA_030833605.1 Rhodothermales bacterium | reverse complement strand
GTGCGAATCACCGTGGTGATTACGTCACCCAATTTGAATTTGACCTTTGCATTCGGGTGGTCGCGTCCCGCTTGTTTGACGATGTAATCGTTGAGGCCACGTCCTTTGGAAGCTGTTGAGGTGAGCGAAACGAACCGGTTTCCGCGGTTAATGTTGGTGTAGACCGCTACCGGGCCAACGCCGTGAGTGGGATACAAATCACCGTTTCGATGAACGGAGTGCAGGGTACGCCATTTGGCTTCGGAATAGCCTTTTTCGCCAAACTCAACCCCGCCGCCGTAAGGCTGCTTGCCGTTGTTGAATTTGACTTCCCTTAGATCGTGTTGGTAGCCGCATTCGAGGTGTATCATTTCCCCAAACATGTCTTGGCGGACCATATTCAGAATGGCCATCACGTCGCGTCGGTAGCATACGTTTTCCAAAATCATGCACGGGACGCCCGTTTCTTCGTACGTGTTTACCAAGTCCCAGCACTCGTCAATGGTGTTGGCCGCAGAAACCTCAACGCCGGCATATTTGCCTGCTTTCATACACGCGACAGCCATTTTGGTGTGCCAGAGCCAAGGTGTGGCGATAAAAACGCCGTCAATGTCGTCGCGCTCCAGCATTTTCTCGTAAGCATGTTCGTCGCCGGTGTAAACAGCTGCTTCCTTTTTACCGAAGTCAGTGATCATCTTCTGGGAACGTGCAATCGCATCCGGGTCGATGTCGCAAATGGCGGTTACCTCGCAATCGTCCCTTCTGAGGACAATATTGAGGTGATTTCTTCCCCGTTCCCCAATCCCAATAAAGCCAATGCGGACCGTATTCGATTTCTTGCTGCCCGCTTTAGGCGTTGCCTTCTTTTTAATCTCTGCAGCGATTGATTCCCGAGCCGCAACGGTTGCACCCACTCCAGCTACAGCACCGGCCATTAAAAATTTTCTTCTATCCATTAGAATTCGATCGTTTCAGGTTAAAAAGGCGACGTTCACGTAAGCCAATGAAATAAGGTCAGGAACAACCCAAAGTCAAGGACAGAATACTTCGTTTTGTTTTAAAGTCCGAACAAGAAACGCTACCTTTGTGAC
>JAURGV010000366.1 GCA_030833605.1 Rhodothermales bacterium | reverse complement strand
ATTTTGGGCGCGGGTCAAGCGCATGGGTTGGCAGCAAAACTGCACATCGATCAATTAAGCGATGGAAACGGAGGCGCACTGGCCGCCGAGGTGGGTGCCGTCAGTGCGGACCATTTGGAGTTCACTTCCCAAGAGGGTATTCAGTCCATGGCATCGGCAGGAGTCATCGCCGTTTGCCTACCGTTTGCTTCATTGTATTTGAATCAGCCTCCCATGAAAGCGCGTACGTTTATCGAGGCGGGGGTTGAGGTGGCCGTCGCGACAGACTTCAATCCGGGATCTGCCCCGAGTTACGATTTGCCTTTGGCCATGATGCTAGCCTGTACAACAAGTCGGTTAACGCCGGCGCAGTCCCTCAAAGGGGCTACACTGTACGCTGCAAAAGCGATCCAAATGTCGAAAGAATACGGATCTATTGAAGTCGGTAAGCGTGCGAACTTTGCTGTGATAGATTCGCCAAACGTGGACCATTGGTTGTATCATTTTCAACCCAATCAATGCATCCAGACCTGGATTAACGGCCAACAAATTTTATGAAACTTGCCATTTTTACTACCGGGGGAACGATCGATAAGATCTATTTCGACGCGAAAAGTGATTATCACGTCGGAGATCCACAAATCAAGGTCATATTGGATAAAGTTAGGGCCACCATGGATTACCAAGTGACGGAGATTTTCCATAAAGATAGTCTGGACATTACCGATGAAGATCGACAGACTATTTTACACCACGTGCAGCAGGCCGAGGCGGAAAATATCATTCTAACCCATGGAACGGATACCATGGTAGAGACGGCTAATGTGCTAAAGCAGCATGTGAACGGTAAAACGATCGTTCTTGTCGGTTCATTGACTCCGGCTAGATTTAGAGAATCGGACGCTGAGTTTAACATTGGTGTAGCCGTTGGAGCCGTCCAATCGCTTCCGGAAGGTGTGTATATCGCAATGAATGGCCAAGTTTTCAATCCGGATATGGTTCGAAAGAATCGTGCTCAAAATCGTTTCGAAGAAACCTCATAGCCATTTCGGTATGATACCTTATTCCATCAAAGAAGGTTTTACTGGTTTCCGAAGAGCATCTTTTTCTTCGGTGGCAGCGACG
>JAURGV010000365.1 GCA_030833605.1 Rhodothermales bacterium | reverse complement strand
CAAAATTGACTTTCCACTGACGCTGTGGTCCTATGGGAATCGGAAGCGAATCGCGCTCACCTTTCAGTTCTAGTTTAACATATTGAAGACTTCCTTTTGAGATGCTTTGATTCGGTCGAACTTCAAAATCCATCCCAACGAAGCTGCTGAACTGCTTCTGCACCAACGGGTTATGCGATTCGCTTGCATAGGTGATTGAGGAAACTAGACGATTTCGACGCATCCATTGCTTGGTGACAGAGACAGCGAATCCTTTGTTACTATAGTAATCATAGTAATCGGGTTCGCCGACAACTAAGGGTCCTGACGTAAACAGCTGGCTTCTGAGACTTGGCTCGAGTTGGGACTTTATCAGGTCCGTGTACTTAACACCCAGGGTGACCTTCGCCTGGCGTTCCACACCAACTTCCCAACCGACCTTTTTTTGGGCACTCGAATAACCGAGTGTGTTACTGATGGTCCATACTCTATTAGGCTCTAAATCGGTATTTAGTCGAAAATGATACCCTTCAACACGATTGATCCAAAATGCTGGACGGTGGGATGACTGTAACGAAAAATCGGATGCATTACCTCTTCCTGTGCCCCTTCCCCCTCTATTTCTATTTCTATTTCCATTGTTGTTATCGTCGATGCTTGTTTTGACAAACCTGGCTAAAATCCCAGTTGGCTCGTACGCCTTCTCCAACGTCATAGTAGAATCAATTTCGGCATAGGCAATCGCTTCTTCCGGGGTTAAAGGGATCTGAACGGCATCCGGAGGTCTAACCGTAACTTTGGAAAGCACCGTATCCCGTACTACTACGCTTCGCTGAGCGTACAAGGAATCGGGAAGAACCACGTTTACTTCAAAGTCCGTTAAGCTTGACAGCTGTCGAATTTTGAACTTCGGAAACTCCAGTAATCCTCCAAACCCAATTTGAACGTCCATATCGGCCTTAAAATCGACGGGCAACCAAAAGTCACCGCCGAAACTAGAAAACTGCTGCTCATACTGAATGTCAACGCCATTAACCGGAGGTGGGAAAAGAAAGGCAGCCCCTGGTTTCAATTCGGCCGATATCAGGGCATATTTCTCATCCAATACAGCGATTTGGCCAACAAAACCCGCTGATGTTTTGAGCTTCGGCTTCGCCGAAATGATGTACACTTCTGAATTGTCGC
>JAURGV010000364.1 GCA_030833605.1 Rhodothermales bacterium | reverse complement strand
CACACATCCAATTGGGACTTTGTTTTCGGTGTTTTGAGTGTTTTCAGTCTGGGCTTAGACGTTCATTTTATTGGGAAACACACCCTTTTCAAGCCCCCATTTGGCTGGTTATTGCGAAAATTTGGAGGGATACCTGTTAATCGGTCCAATCCCGGGACCTTGTATCGAGACATTTTACGAGGTTTTTCTGAAAACGAAGCCTTCGTTTTCGGGCTATCTCCGGAGGGGACTCGGTCGAAAGTTGAAAAGTGGAAGCCTGGTTTTCATCGAATAGCCAAAGCTGCCAATGTCCCCATTCTTCCAGCCGCGCTCGATTTTAAGCGCAAAACGGTGCATTATGGCCCTCTATTTTGGGTAACGGACGATTTTGAAGCTGATTTTCGTCACCTTAAATCGTTCTATGCGGGATTTACGGCAAAACGGCCCGAACGATTCTAGCTGTTTGTGGGCACGAGGGATACACAAATAACAGGCGAATTGATTTAATTTGAATCATTTGCTGCCGATCCTAGGACAGAGTACCTGACTCCAAAGCGAGCACTAATCTGTCCAAATGTCCAAGCTGATTTCCATATACGGAAAGACCATAGGTCTTGTAACGAGTGTGTTTTTGGTATCGTTTACGGTACTCGCACTCGCATTCCTATCGATTTCAGCGTCGGAAGAGCGCGATCAGGTGCGTGATTTAGAGCGCCTGATATTGATGGCGAACTCCGAAATTCGTGACTTCATGATCACGAAAGACCCGTCCCAGGCCAAGGAAACAGAACTCATTCTGCAGCAGGCCAATAAGATCGTAGAAGAGGTCATCCGCACAGAAAACTATCAAAGACTGCGAAATGAGGTTCTGATGTACCTTCATTCGATCAACACTTTGATAGAAATCTATCGGGAGCGCGGGTTTTATGAGGACGATGGGGTTGAAGGTCGAATAAATCGAATCTCCGCGAACATCGAAAGTCGCATCCGATTAAATGGCCAAGACAGAGCCGTGATAGCGCTTTTGGAAACCAGGCGACAGGAGAAGAACTACCTTCTTCGCGGCTCAGAAGAAGCGATTTCAGGTGTTCATTCGAGTATTGACGTGCTAATGAGCGAGATAACCTACGGCCAAATGAATAAGGAGGAAATCGCCATTATTTTTGAGGATTTGGGTGAGTACCAGCATAGTTTTGACAAATTGG
>JAURGV010000362.1 GCA_030833605.1 Rhodothermales bacterium | reverse complement strand
AGCCAGTAGTAACTGCAAGCCGTTCATCACGAATGGTAGGCCAATTGAGTGGTATTATCCTGGAAAAAGACTCCGGTTCGGCCCTTTTTTCTGCGACCGTGAGTGTACGCGCAGTGGCCGATTCTAGCCTCGTAACGGGCGCTATTAGCGACTTTGATGGTCGATTTGTCATAGAACGCCTACCCATTGGGCGCTATTTCGCCGTGGTTAGCTATGTCGGGTTTCAATCCTATGTCACGCCAATATTTTCCATTACCGAAGCTAATCGGACAGTAGACTTAGGCGTAGTCTCACTCGCTTTTGACGCCGCCGAATTGGAAGGCGTCGAAATTGTTGGCGAACGGGCTGACGTTGCGTTTGAAATTGACCGCACCGTGTACAACACCAAAAACCAATTGAGTTCTGCAGGAGGCTCTGCGACCGATGTGTTGCAAAACATTCCCTCCGTTGAGGTTGACGTGGACGGCAATGTGAGCTTGAGAGGAAATCAGAATATTTCCATTTTGATCAACGGGAAACCATCTCCGTTATCCGGCAGCTTCTTGACGGCATTTCTTCAGCAATTGCCCGCTAGCTCGATTGACCGGGTGGAAGTTATTCCTAACCCTTCGGCCAAATACGACCCGGATGGACAAGCTGGAGCGTTGAACATCGTATTGAAGAAAGAAGCTGAACTGGGCTCAAGCGGCGGCATCACGTTGGGTGGCGGTTCTGACGGCGGTTACAATGCCTCAGCTAGCTATAACGTTCAGCGTGGCGACCTCAAGTTATTCAGTACCTATGGTTTCAGAAGCGACGATAGGAACAGCAACGGCTTTAACTTCCGTGAAAACCGCTTTCTAGATCCTCTATCCTTCGTAGAACAGGATAATTTGGGACTTCGGACAGGTACTTCGAATCTATTTAGCTTGAGCGCCGACTATTCGTTGACCGACAAAACAGAGCTTTCAGGTTCCGCATTGATCAGCCAAAATCAATCCGAGAACGCTTCGACCAATGCGTATGCCCAGCTTAACTCGTTGCGAGACATCACGAGCCGGTCTTCACGCCAAAGCATGGTAGATTTTGGTGGCTTCTCCATGGACTTCTCAACGTCATTCCGTCGCGTGGTGGATGCTTTCAAAAATGAAACCACCGGCGAAGTGCGTTTCAATCGGTCCAACGGTGGCAATACCGACGATTTGACGGAGCGGTTAATGTCGCT
>JAURGV010000361.1 GCA_030833605.1 Rhodothermales bacterium | reverse complement strand
AGGACAAGTGCATGGCGCCGATGTCCTCACGGTAACAGAGCCTGGGCTTTTTCCCGGATTTGATGGCTTAGTTACCCGTACACCGGGCCTTCTTCTAAGCATTTCAGCGGCAGATTGCGCTGCGGTATTGCTGGCCGACCCCGTTGCCGGCGTAATCGGAGCCTGTCACGCCGGATGGCGCGGTCACGTAGCTGGAATAGAACGGAATACGTTGCAGGCCATGGTGGCCTTGGGTGCATCCCCGACCCATATCCGGGCTTTTATCGGGCCCTGTATCTCCCAGAAAAACTTTGAGGTGGGCGATGAAGTGGCCGTTCAATTTGACGACGGTTTTGTGGAAAGGAACGTTTCAACGGGTAAAGCTCATGTAGATCTATCGGGGTCTATTATGGCTAGTTTGATGAAAGGAGGCGTCCTCCATCCCAACCTGGAGCAGTCGCCACTATGTACGTTTCAAGAGACGGACCAGCTTTTTTCCTATCGAGCCCAAAAAGGAAAAACCGGAAGAATGATGGGCATGATTTGCATTCGTCCGGCACTTTCTGCTTCTAAAGAGCGTTAATTGTCGCATGAAAATTGCCGTCATCCAATTCAGTCCAACCGTTGGGGATATTGCAGGTAACGCTGCCCGTATCCGTGACCACATTCATCAATGTGCTTCCGACGGTGTGGACCTCGCGGTTTTTCCGGAACTGGCAACCGTAGGTTATTCCCATCACGATTTACTCGACAATGCGTATGTCGTTGATGCGATTGAGGCAGCAAACCAATGGCTCCTCGGCGAAATGCCAATCGGAATCGCAGCCCTGGTCGGAACCGTTACGCGCAATCCGTCAACTACCGGCAAAAAGTTGTTTAACGCAGCTGCTTTTTTGGAAGCTGGAAAACCCGCGCGTTTCATTCATAAAAGACTGCTTCCCACCTACGATGTGTACGATGAATACCGGTATTTCGAACCGGCAGGTCCTCAAGACCCGATCGTATACAAAGGGATTTCCTTAGGCGTCCACATTTGTGAGGACATGTGGAATTGGCCCGAATTTTCCACATATCACCTGTACGATTTCGATCCGCTTAGCGATTTGGTCGCCAAAGGTGCGGACGTCTTGATAAACCTTTCCGCTTCCCCCTTTTCTCACGGTCGACACGAACTCAGGAATCAACTGATCGGCAAAATCTGCAAAACATTTGCGCTCCCATTTGTTA
>JAURGV010000360.1 GCA_030833605.1 Rhodothermales bacterium | reverse complement strand
TACGATGTCATTGCATTGGAAGAATCAGGGTTTTCCGATCCGGAAACAGGCCATTTACTGCAAGTAGATGCCATTTTTAAGCGGAATCGGGCCTAATCGTAATCATTTGGCTGTACGTTAGCCGTAGCGTGAGGCTACGACTCTACCGAATGCCCCGTGTTCGAGGACGAGCTTCTTCTCAACGTTTCGATCAACGCTCGAGATACCGGGTTCATGCTTCGGCCTTTGCGTTTGGAAGCGATGTCTACGGCGTCCAATAACCCCTTCGCAAACCGATCCAAATTCCAGCGTGCGATAATCTCGAACGAGGCTTGGCCGGCGGATTGCCGTAATCCATCATCTTCCGTTAACACCCTCATGTGGCGGGCGAGCACATTCACATCGTCGGCATCGAACAAAAAGCCATTTCTTCCAGGATCTACCAAGTCTTTATGGCATCCTGCACCGGTGCACACAACTACAGGAAGCCCAGCAGCCATGGCTTCATTGACCACCAAAGCCCAGGTATCAACCCGCGAAGGATGCACAAAAAACGCGGCATGGTGGTAATAGGTTGGCAATTCTTCAATCTGTCTGAAGCCAACAAACTCAACCCCTTTAATGCCTTGTTCGGCCACCAAATGCTCCAACCGAGAACGCAACTGGCCATCACCAAGCATCAGGAGTCGGAACGGGGAAGGGGTCGATTTGCGATACACACCATAGGCACGGATCAGATTGTCTAGATTTTTCCGCTCCAAGAACCGATTGGATGCCAACATGAATGGCGTTTTATCAAGGAGGCCAGGCAACGAATCAGGGTCAATCGATGGGGAGGGGGTTGCAAAAAAGGCGTTATCTACCGCATTGTAGCCCAAAGAAATCGCTTCCGCTGGATATCCCAACGATTCGAAATAGGCTTTTTGAGGTATTCCGGCCAAGAAAGCAGCATCGTATTCCTTAATTAGAACGCTTTTTAACCATTCTTTCCATCGGTATCGGACGGCATCGTCGGCCTTTGAGTCGGTCATCACAATCGATGCTTTGCCATTCTGCTTGGCCCATAACAAGCACGCCCTAGAATCCGGCAAACTGTACGTATGAATGGCCAACACGTCGGGTTGAATGGCGTCGAGTGCGCGAACCACCCCTGCATGCATTTCCGCGGGTGAAATGGATTCCCATGTCTGATTCGAGAACACCTGAACGCGTTTGAACGAGGTCTCGG
>JAURGV010000035.1 GCA_030833605.1 Rhodothermales bacterium | reverse complement strand
AAAACGCGCGAGGTGCGACTTGCATGCCTGCCGTGGATTGAATAGGCTCAATAATAACGGCAGCGGGCTTTTCTCTCAAAATCACTTCCCGAGCTTTGTCCGCATCACCAAGCGGTACGAACGTTACCGGACCAAACGATGCTTCATGGCCTTTTCGGTATCCTGCTTGATACGTGGTAGACAACGCGCCAAGAGTTCGGCCATGAAAATCGCCTTCAAAGGCAACAATAGGGGTTCGACCGGTGGCTTTCCGAGCAATTTTCATCGCCGTTTCGTTGGCTTCAGCACCGGAATTGATGAAAAAGATGTTTTTCATTCCCTCAGGTGCCACGGCCGCCAAAGCCGCAGACGCGCGGGCTCGAATCGGCGAATAAACCGCATTCGAATAGAATAACAGTTTGTCGGCTTGTTCTTTAACCGCAGCCACGACTGCAGGGTGATTGTGCCCCATAAACACGACACAATGCCCACCGTACAGATCCAAATAGCGCTTGCCGTCGACATCTTCAACCCAAGCGCCCTGCCCTTTTTCAAGTGCTATGGGCCATTTTTTATAGGTATTGAGTTGGGATTCATCTTCCAACTTCATCCATTCGGCTGACGTCATTTTTTCTATCTCGCGATTTTCTTTTTCAACTGAAGGTCGGTTAAACCAGTCCTGTGGTTTCAGCAAAACCAAGGGCTAAATTAGTGTTTTGAATGGCTTGGGTCGCCGCGCCTTTCAACAAGTTATCGATCGCAAATCCAATGGCCACATGCGATCCCTTTTGGGTCCACCCTAAATCGGTGAAAGCAGAACCTACACTCCAATGCAACTCGGGCAATTGGTTGTTCCAAAGACGAATTAGAGGGCTTGAGCCGTACGCCTGTTCATACAGTTCCCTAACTGATGAAATGCCCGCTTTTTTAAGATCTGAGGGTGTTAATTCAAACTGCGCCACGCCCCAAATGCCATCTGTCCATGGCCCGGAAGCTGGAACGAACGAATACGTAAGACCAGGAGCCATTCGATCAATCTCCGCTTCGTGTTGATGGTCAAACACTTTATAGGCTCTCACATTACCGCTTCTGGACGGGAAATGCGTGGTTTCCTTGGCCTGTGCGCCCGATCCAGAGGCTCCCGTAAGGGCCAACACGGAAACTGGATTCACCAAGCCTGCTTTGGAAAGCGGATGCAACGCTAGCGAAATGGCCGAGGCAAAACACCCAGGATTGGCGATTAGTTTGGTGCCGGCAGGAGGCGGACCTGTTATTTCAGGAAGTCCGTACCACGCATCTTTTAGCAAATCGGGCCGAGGATGGGGTGCGCCATATCGTTTTTCATAGGTAGCAGCATCGGGCAACCGAAAATCGGCGCTCATGTCTACGATCAAGTTCTGATACCCTTGGTCCCGGATTTCCCCAGCGGCTTTTGCACCTTGCCCGTGGCCTGCAGCAATAAATACCACATCCACATCGGGCACAAACGACGATGTAAACGTCAAATCGGTGACTCCTCTGAGATGGGAATGTGCTTTCCACAGCGGTTCACCGTCATGGGACCGACTGGTAACGAGCGTCAGTTCCAAGTGTGGATGGGCGAGAACCTGTTCGATCAATTTGCGACCGACGTATCCAGCTCCGTGTAGAATAGCGACTCGCATCATGCAGCTGCCTCAGGGTTTCTTGGAGCCGGAAGGCAACCGGCAATCAAGTCGCCCATTTCCTGTGGATCCTCACGGGCATTGATCGCAGGAATGCCCAAAACCTGTTTGATGTACTGCCGTCCGACCCCGTTGTCGGTTACAGGACCCGTTACCATCGTAATGGTCGCGTGGTAGCGGTCTTTGAATAAGGTTTGCGCCGCCCAAATACCCGCAAGGTCTACGCCTGTCACAATATGCGCTACGGCAAAGGACTGTAACTCTTTGTCTTGCAACAATTCATCGACGCCGTAATAACCTATAATTCCGTCTCCCAGTTCAATCACAATCACATCAGGGTCCGACGTGTCGCACAAATGCTTGATGATCCCTTTGACGTTTTTCGCCATTGTTTTGGATGCAGAACATACAATGCCGGTGTCCGTGAACGTAGCGATGGCCACTGCGCCGTGGCGTTCAATGAGTCGAACGTCGCGCATCAAGGAGGCGCCGGTCGCTTTTGCGGCAGCTACACGGTACCCTTTGCGGGACAAGCGCTGAACAAGTTCACAGCAGGCCCACGTTTTTCCCGTGTCCATGGCCGTTCCACTTACAAAAATGAGGGGTACGGAAGAAGTTAGGTTTTCAACTTCGGGTAGCGCGTGGTCTTGCAATCGGGCGTGGACCCACATCCCATCCGACTGCACCATGGCGGCGCCAATCACTTTTACGCGAAGGGCGGGACCCAACGACGGGTGATCACTGGTGCAATTTCCGATAATTCCACCTAGGTTCAAGACGTTTAGGGTGTCACCTGGCAATGCGATACGTGGAACTTGGCCGCTGTATCCTTTCAGGGCTTTTCTTTCCCCTAAAACCCCAACAAAAACATCGCCTTTTGCAATGGTTCTGAATTCACCGTCAGAACATTCAATCTGGTTATAGATAGCTTTTGACTCCAGAGCCTCAACAACTATACAGTATCCTTCCTGCGCAACAACGTAATCCGAAACCGTTACGTTGCGGTCAAGACCGGTTTTTGCGGCGGTTGAACAGACGTACGTAACCTGTAGTGTATTCATCTTGGTCATGGTTTCGAATTAGATGCTGAGCGGACTCTGTGGGTTAAAAGTGATTGGAGGCCTAGAATGCGTGCAAAACCGCGCGCATCTCGACCATCCCATAATTGATTGCTCTCGCCGTACGTGGCAACGCCCGTGTCAAACAGAGAAAACGGACTAGAAGTACCCTGAATGTTGACGCTCCCTTTATAGAGTTCAAGCGTAACGGTACCGGAAACAACTTCCTGAGAGGAATCCAAAAACGCTTCAATATCTCGGATGATCGGGTCGAAATACTGTGCTTCGTGCAGCAACATTCCGTAAAAATCACCCAATTGAGCTTTGTGATACTGTTGCCAACGGGAGAGGACGGTTTTTTCAAGTTCTCTATGCGCAGGAATCAAAATGGCTGCTGCAGGAGATTGAAAACCCACGCGGCCTTTAATACCGAGAATCGTATCGCCAACGTGAATAGCGCGCCCTATGCCGTGAATGTACCCGACTCGGTTTAACTCTTCGATCAATTCAACGGGAGATATGGATTTCCCATCAAGTGCGGTTGGCACTCCTTTGTCGAACGTCAAGGTCAGATTCAGGCCTTGGTCCGGCGCGTTCTTGGGAGAATCCTGAGGCCAAGCATTGTCGGGCAACGGCAGCTTTGTGGTAAGCGTTTCCTTGCCACCCACGGTGGTACCCCACAATCCCGTATTAATCGAATACGTTTTTGTCGCCGCAGAAACCGCAAATCCCCTTTCGGTAAGCCAGTTTGTGGTGTATTCCCTGGTTAAGCCAAGGTCCCGGATAGGCGTCAGAATCGTGAGATCATCCCCCAGAACGGAAAGGGCCACATCAAAGCGAATTTGATCGTTTCCTGCTCCGGTAGAACCGTGCGCTACCGTGGAAGAACCCAATTCGCGAGCCATATCCACCAATGCTTTCGCTTGGACTACGCGATCTGGACCAACGCAAAGCGGATAAACGTCCCCGCGAAGCACGTTCCCCTTGATAAGGAATTGAATGGATCGATCGAATAGATCGGCCCGGGCGTCTACCAAATAATGTCCAGCAGAACCGATTTCAATGGCCCTTTTTTCAATTTGAACGCACTCTTCCTCGCTCAAACCACCCGTATTAACGGTAACGGTATAAATGGGGACTTTATGTTGCTCCTTCAAATAAGGAACACAAAACGAGGTGTCTAACCCTCCACTAAATGCAACGACAATCGACATAGGCTCACGCGTAAATAACAGATTCAAAAGGTCGTTTTCTGCGCTCTTACAGGTTGACAGAAAACAAAAAAAGCGCTAATCCAAACGGATCAGCGCTTTTACGGTCAACACTCAATATTACATTAAGCTACCGCGCAAGCAACGGATCCGATGGTCCCGGAGGATTCAGATCGGACGCGTCGGCGGAGACTGTTTGTACTATATGGACTCATTTTCATAAGATGATATAATACGGCGTTTTTAACGTTTTAAGCAACAAATACACATTCTTCATACGATTCCAACATGGAACTACGTTCGAACCTTATCGCTGGGTCATCATTCCAGCTTGCCGAGCATACTCAAAGACGTTTCCGCATTTCAATATTTCAGCGATATCACCTAACGGTTCTAGCAGATATTCGGTACCGCTCGTCTCGTTTTTCAGAATCCCAGTACCGGTAGTTAAGGACAAGACATCGCCTGTTTTGATTTCGTCTATCAACCTCACGCGGGTTTCAAACGGGATCACAAAACCGCCATCAACGGCATTTCGGTAGAATATGCGAGCATAGCTTTCCGCAATCACCACTTCCGCACCGGCCTCTTGTAACGCGAAAGGAGCATGCTCCCTAGACGAACCACATCCAAAATTTCCACCAGCGATGATGAAAGAATACGGCGATTTAAATGCGTCTCCTGGCGTGAAGGGCGTGCTTCCATGGGGGAGCCCTTGAGACGCTTCAGGAAGTCCGCTAAGGGCATAGCGCCCATAGAATTGGCGCTCCTCGGGTACGGTCATGCTGTACACCAAATGGATCGCTGGAATAATTTGATCGGTATCGATCGAGTCTCCTACCACGTAGGCTTGGCCACGAATGTGCTCTTTCATACAAGTACCTCGCGAGGATCGGTTATCACTCCGTGAATAGCCGATGCGGCCACGGTAAGGGGTGAAGCCAAGTAAACGGCGGATTGTTTAGAACCCATTCGGCCCGGAAAATTTCGGTTCGTGGTTGAAATCACGACTTCGGTGCCATGGGTTCGTCCAAACGTATCCACGGGACCTCCCAAACACGCACCACACGATGCATGACCCATTTTACAGCCGGCGTCTAAAAACACTTGCCAAATGGTTTTCCCGTTCATGGTTCGGGTCCGCAAGGCTTGGGTTACTTCTGTGCTGGCAGGAACCACGAAGGTATCAACCCGCACTTCTTGCCCTTCTAACACGGCCGCAGCGGCCATAAAATCTTCAATTTTCCCTCCGGTACAACTCCCGATGTAAGCACGATCTAGTTTGGTGCCTTCAACCTCACTCACGTTGGCCAGATTATCAGGTCGGTGAGGTTTGGCTACAACGGGCTCCATTTTAGATACGTCGTATACCCGTTCGTGGTAATACCGCGCTCCTGGATCGCCATAAACCGGTACAAATCCGTGGTCGGTTCTCGCTTTTACATAGTCGAATGTTTTTTCATCCGGAGCAATAATGCCATTTTTTCCACCGGCTTCAATGGCCATGTTGGTTAAGGTCATTCGTTCTTCCATAGAAAGATCGAAAACGGCTTTCCCATCGAATTCGAGCGCTTTGTAGGTACCGCCTTCAAATCCAATGTCGCCTATAACCGACAAAATGAGGTCTTTGGCCATCAAATAGGGAGGCAAATCCCCTTCAAATACAAAACGCATGGTTTCGGGGACTTTGACCCAAATTTTGCCCGTTCCCATGATCAAAGCGGCATCTGTATTGCCCACTCCGGTCGAAAAAAGGCCAAATGCACCCGACGTACAGGTGTGGCTATCCGTCCCAAATAGCACATCTCCGGGCCGGTTAAACCCTTCTTCGGCCAATGCTATATGACAAACCCCCTTGTACCGACTCGTGCCTACATCGAAATAGTGAGGGAGATCTTGTTCGCGAGCAAATTTGCGCAATATCTCAATATTACGCATCGCATGGGGATCCTCGGTAAAAATGTAATGATCGGGCAGGATCACCAACTTATCCTTGTTCCATACGGCGGCATTTTCACCAAACTCCCGTTTGAAAATGTCGATCGTTGGCGGCCCACATACATCGTGCGTCATTAGAATATCGACGTCAATCCAGATGTTTTCTCCCGGACGAACGGACTCCCGACGTGCATGCTGCGCTAATATTTTCTCTGTTATGGTTTGCGCCATGAACCTACTCACTGGCACCGCTGCCAAAAGCCTGCATAATGCCTGAATTAACAAATTGGATGGATTCTTCTTCAGCTCGGTGAGCAGCCAACGAATTCAGCGCGTTCATATAGGCTTCGGCTGAGGCATGAATCACATCGGTGCTGCTCGCCTTTCCGGCAAACAGCGGCCCACCCAACCCAATCAATATGGATACTTCGCCAAAGGCATCAGCCCCTTCCGTTACCGATCGAATGGAATAGTTGACCAAGTCATGGCCTTCATTAACGGCATGGTCAATGGCTCTGAAAAGGGCATCGATGGGTCCGTCGCCCGTTGCCGACTTTTCGATCACTTCGTCTTTACGCATGTCGCGTATGACGACCGTTGCTTTGGGCTCCTGGCCGGTTCCAACGGAACAGTGGAAGCTTTCTAGTTTGTAGTGAGGTTGTGTTTTCACTTGTTTGTGTTCGTGAACGAGGTTTAGTAAATCAGTGTCGTTAATTTCTTTCTTGCGATCCGCGAGTGCAACGAAGTCATTGTAAATTTGATCTTTATTAGCATCAGTTATTTTTACGCCCAACTGAGCGATGCGATTGAAGAGTCCGTGTCGGCCAGAATGACGACCCAAGCGGATGGCTTGAGAATCCTGGCCAACGTCTTCAGCGCGCATAATTTCGTAGGTTTCTCTGGATTTCAACACGCCATCCTGATGAATCCCGGCTTCGTGACTAAAGGCATTTTTCCCTACAATCGCTTTGTTGTGTTGGACCACGAAGCCCGAAAACGTCGAAACCAATTTGGACGTATCCGTCAAAAAGGAGGGATTGATTTGCGTTTTCACATTGAAATGGTCGGCTCGGACAACTAGCGCCATCGCAATTTCTTCTAGGGCAGCGTTACCAGCCCGCTCTCCAATCCCATTTATGGTGCACTCTACTTGCCGGGCACCGGCTTGCACGCCACTCAATGAGTTTGCTACGGCCAGACCCAAATCGTCGTGGCAGTGGGTTGAAAAAATGACGCTTTCTGAAAAGGTGCAGCCGTCCATTACTTCGCGAATGAGCCTACCGTATTCATCGGGAATACAGTATCCCGTTGTGTCCGGAAGATTTATAGTGGTGGCACCCGCGTCGATCACCGCTTGGACCACTTCGCACAAATAGGCTGTTTCTGTCCGGCCCGCATCTTCGGCGCTGAACTCAACGTCTGGAGTGAACGCTTTTGCCCTTAAAACAGCATCCACGGCCATTTTTTTGACTACTTGCCGTTTGTCAGAAAGGGTTTTCCCGTACCGCTCATCGGCGAACTTAGCATTCAAGTGAATGTCACTGGTGGCGATAAACGTATGAATACGCGTCTTGGCACCTCCTTCGAGTGCTTTACCAGCGGCATCAATATCGTCCGGTTTGGCCCGGGCCAAGGCACAAATCGTAGGCCCGTGGACCTCGCTGACAATCCTGCGCACCGCTTCAAATTGAGCCGGTGAAGAAATCGGAAATCCAGCTTCAATGACATCTACCCCTAAGCGCTGCAGATGGTGGGCAATTTCTACTTTTTCAGGAATGGTCATTGCCCCTCCTGGTGCCTGCTCCCCATCTCTTAGGGTCGTATCAAAAATTATAATGGAATCCATTGGCTGTTGCTTAGACATCGATTGCTACCCTGTTGTATTTCGATGTCATTTCGTTAACTACTAAAAGTGTAAAGTCGGATGTTCGGATGAACGGTTGCCCCTCGAGTACCAGATCGGCGGTCACGTTTCCTTGCAATAAAACGTTGGAAACGGATTCTTCGATGAGGTTGGCGATTTCCGGCATGGCCCATTCGTGGAACATCATGGCGACGCTCAGAATGGCTGCGACGGGGTTTGCTTTGTTTTGGCCGGCGATATCGGGCGCGCTTCCGTGGACGGGCTCGAAGAGCGGCGTTATGCCGCCTAAACATGCCGATGGCAGGAGCCCGAGCGAGCCGGCCAATGTCGAAGCCAAATCCGACAAAATATCTCCAAACAAATTGCCGGTTAAGATCACGTCAAACTGACGAGGATTAAGCACCAATTGCATGGCCGCATTGTCCACATACATATGCTCCACAACGACTTGCGGGAATTCGTCTTTGGCAATACGAGACGCGGTTTCTCTCCAAAGGCGAGAAACCGCTAGCACATTGGCCTTATCTATTGAAGTGACTTTCCCATTACGACGCATGGCCCACGTGCACGCCACCCGCGTAATTCGTTCAATTTCTTGGACCGTGTAGGTCATGGTGTCGATCGCATAGTCAGCGGCCAACACCCTTGGTTTCCCAAAATAAATGCCACCTATCAATTCCCGCACCACCAAAACATCGGTTCCAGCTACTTTATCCGGAGGAAGGACCGATAAATGCGCCAACGACTCAGGAACCGCCACCGGTCGAAGGTTGGCGAAAACGCCCAATTCCTTTCTTAATCCCAATAAACCGGCTTCCGGACGGGAATCACCAGAAAGATGATCCCATTTTGGACCGCCTATGGCGCCCATCAAAGCCCCGTCGGCCCGTTTGCAGGCTTCCAGCGTCTCGGGTGGTAATGGGGTTCCAAATCGATCAATCGCATCCCCTCCAAACGCATGCTCCTCAAACCGTAAGGCTAGACCAAAAAGATCGCCAACCGTGACCATTACGGCTTTCGCAGCCGCAACGACCTCTGGGCCAATGCCATCTCCGGGAAGCAAACAAACCGTTTTAGAGCTAGAAATCATGATTCAAGATGCGTGAAACGACGGGGAAACACCCCAAAATAGGGCCAATGATTGGATTTGACCAGAAGGAATCTAGGCTGAAGGCTGGGCCTTCCTGACCGACGGGTTCTTGGGAGATGCGGCTTCGGCACCTTTTCCAGAGCGTAACCACGACATCATACCCCGCAGTTTCTTGCCAACCCGCTCCATGGGATGATTCAAAGAATCATTCCGCAGGGTGGACATATTGGGCCAACCTGCATCGCATTCCTCAATCCATTCGCGTGCAAACGCCCCGGATTGAATTTCCCCCAATATCTTTTTCATCTCCCCTTTAACGGCGTCCGTTACCACGCGGGATCCCCGGGAATACCCACCGTATTCTGCTGTGTCACTGACCGACTTGTTCATCATCTCCAGACCACCTTCGTAATACAGGTCTACGATCAATTTCAGCTCGTGAAGGCACTCGAAATAGGCCAACTCCTCTGAATAGCCGGCCTCAACCAGTGTTTCGAACCCAGCTTTTATCAATGCCTCACTGCCACCACACAAAACAGCTTGTTCTCCGAACAAATCGGTTTCTGTTTCATCCTTAAAGTTCGTTTCAATCACACCAGCCCGCATTCCGCCAATTCCTTTGGCCCAACTGAGAGCCAGGTCCATGGCATGACCGGTAGCATCTTGGTGAACGGCCACCAAACAAGGAACGCCTTTTCCTTCTTCAAACGTACGTCTCACAAGGTGCCCCGGAGATTTAGGAGCAACCATAAAAACATCCACGCCGGCGGGAGGATTTACTTGGTTGTAGTGGATGTTAAATCCGTGTCCAAAAGCCAACGCTTTTCCCGGTTTCATATGCGGCGCAACGTGTTCGGCGTACACTTTTTTCTGATGTTGATCGGGAATAAGCATCATGACCACATCGGCCCATGCTGCAGCATCCGCCACGCTCATCACTTTCAAGCCTTTTGATTCGACTTCTGCTGTATTGGCAGAACCCGGGCGCAATCCAACCACCACATCCACCCCACTTTCAGATAAATTGAGCGAATGGGCATGACCTTGACTGCCGTATCCGATAACGGCCACTTTTTTGTTCTGAATGAGCCCTAAATCGGCATCGTAATGCATTTTCATTGGTTTTGAGTCGGTTTTTATGATAAATCGTTTTGAAAGTGAGGTTCTATTAGTGCTCGAATGCCAGTTCTCTTCGCATGGCAACCCGTCCACTTCGGGCTACTTCAAGCACTTCGTAGTCTCGCATCATGCCTATGAAGGCGTTAATTTTTGTTGGGGGCCCGGTGACTTCGAACGTCAAACTGTCGGGTGTAATGTTCACCACGGTGGCCCGGAAAATGTCGACCACGCTAGTCAAAGCATGCCTTTCGGTGGCCGAGCACCGTACTTGAACCAAGCACAATTCCCGTTCGATATGATCGTAGGCGGTTACATCTTCGACTTCCAACGTGTCAATAAGCGCGTTTAATTGCCGAATGACTTGCGCAATGATGCGGTCGTTTCCAGTTGTAACAAGGGTCATTCTGCGCAGTTGAGGGTCTTTGGCCTCGCCTACGGATACACTTTCGAGGTTAAATCCCCGTTGGGAAAACAAATTGGCTACCCGATTGAGGGCGCCTAGGCTGTTTTCCACCAAAACCGTAAGTACATGCCGGTGCTGAACATCGTTTCCATCGGGCCCAAGGGCTTCCCCGGCGGCTTGTTTACGGTAAACTTGTTGAGGTGTTAGAGTTTGTTGGGTCATTTTACGCTATGTCCTCGCTGGAGGCGGTTATCATTTCGTCGGTTGTGGCGCCAGATGGGACCATGGGGAATACTTTTTCTTCCATCACCACCACAAATTCCATCACCACCGGCCGGTCGGTGACTTCCCATGCGGCGTCAATTGTGGCCTGAATATCTTCGGGTTTGTCGCACCGAATCGCCTCGCAACCAAACGCCTTTGCGAGCACGATGAAGTCAGGATTGGTTGGTGCTAAATCGGTATGGCTGTAGCGTTCTTCGTGAAAGAGCTCTTGCCACTGTCGGACCATCCCCAAATACGAGTTATTGAGAATCACGACTTTTAGAGGCAATTTGTGCGCCGCAGCCACGCCTAGCTCTTGGATGTTCATCATCACCCCACCGTCCCCATTAATGGAAATCACGGGCGAATCACCCGGTTTTTTCCCGAACGCAACACCCATAGCAGCAGGTAATGAAAAGCCCATTGTGCCAAGGCCTCCCGAAGTAATGTGCGTGCGGGGCTGAACGTACGTGAAGAATTGGGCGCCCCACATCTGGTTTTGGCCCACATCGGTGACGACGGTGGCATTTCCTCCTGTTTTATCCCTTAGAGCACGGATAATTTCCTGAGGACGAAGTTTCCCATCGCGTTTGAAATCCATCGGGCATTCGGCTTTCCACACGTCGATTTGTTCCAACCAGGATTTCCGACTTGCTGCTGAACGCGCTTCAACCAAGGGCTCGAGGTCTTTTAAAACGAGCTTTACGTCGCCCAGAATGGGACAATCGGCCGGAACGTTTTTGGAAATACACGCCGGATCAATGTCCATGTGGATGATTTTCGCGTGCGGCGCCCAGGCTTCAATTTTTCCAGTCACACGGTCGTCAAACCGGGCCCCAACAGCAATTAAGAGGTCTGTGTTTTGAACCGATTTATTGGCAAACCACGTTCCGTGCATTCCCAACATGCCTACCGACAGTGGGTCGTTTTCAGGAAAAGACCCCAGCCCGTGAAGCGTCGTAGTGACCGGAATGTTGGCCTTCCGAGCCAAACGTGTCAACTCCACCGCGGCATCCGAAATAATGGTACCCCCACCGACATAAAACAGTGGTTTTTCAGCCGCATTGATCAGCTCGGCCGCTTTTTGAATTTGTTTGCGGTTGCCTTTTCCTGCGAAAGAATACCCACGGATAGACACCGATTTGGGGTAATGAAACGGCGCTTTTGCCATCAGCATGTCTTTGGGTAGATCGACCACAACGGGGCCTGGACGACCGGTACCAGCAATGTAATAGGCCTTTTTGACCGTCTCTGCCAATTCAGCGACATTCCTCACCAAAAAACTGTGTTTGGTAATGCTTCGCGTGACTCCAATCATGTCACATTCCTGAAATGCATCGTTTCCAATGAGTTTTGTGGGTACTTGGCCCGTGAACACGACCATCGGAATGGAGTCCATATAGGCGTCGGCAATGCCGGTTACACAGTTGGTAGCACCAGGACCAGAAGTGACCAGTACCGTTCCTACTTTGCCGGTTGATTTAGCATACCCTTCGGCAGCATGTGTCCCTCCTTGTTCGTGACGAACCAAAACGTGTTTGAACGCAGGCTTTAACCGGTGCATGGTGTCGTAAATACCGATGACCGCACCACCTGGATAGCCGAATACAATTTCCACGCCCTCTGCTTCTAGAGACCGAATCAAAATCTCTGCGCCCGTCACAAGGCCTTGGCCTACCTGATCAGCAGATGATGATTGCGTTGGAGACTTTTTTTGAACGTCGAATTCTGTTTGCATTCGGATTAGCAGATTGGATGGGATGAATGAAAAAGTAAGATTGCGTTAGTAAGACTGCGCGGCTAAGACGGGCTGTGGCGCACCTGGAACTTTCAAAACAGCTCCAGTGGAAGCGCTCGATACCATATGAGTGTATCGTTCCAGCCAACCGCCTTTGACTTTGGCTTGAAATGGAGGAAGGCTAGCCAGCCGCTGAGCCAGTTCGTGATCACTGATTTCCAAATTGACGCGGGACGATTTCAGGTCGATGGTGATCCTATCGCCCTCCCTCACCGCTGCGATGGGCCCACCAGCTGCCGCTTCCGGCGAACAATGGCCGATGGAAAGCCCACGCGTGCCACCCGAAAACCGTCCATCGGTGATCATAGCGACTTGGGTGTCCATACGAAGGCCCGCCAAGGCAGACGTGGGTTGTAACATTTCGGGCATTCCAGGACCACCTCGTGGACCTTCATACCGAATGACCACCACCTCTCCAGGCTGAACAGCACCCGACAAAATGCCTTCGACAGCATCGTCTTGGCTTTCAAATATCCTCGCAGGGCCGGAAAATAGCTGCATTTCTTCCGAAACAGCTCCGGTTTTTACCACACAACCTTCAGGGGCCAGATTTCCGAATAAAACGGACAATCCACCGGTTGTTTTAAAGGGATTGTCGACAGAGCGAATAATGTCTGGACGCGAATTTTGGGCGCCTTTGATGTTTTCTGCCAAGGTGTGGCCAGTGACCGTAGGCCGACTTGAATTCAACAAGCCTGCGACGTCCAGTTCTTTCAGAATCGTTGAAATGCCTCCCGCCTTTTCTACGTCTTCCATATGAACGTCAGGGACTGCTGGAGACACTTTGCACAAGTACGGGACTCGTGCTGAAATCCCGTTTATGCGGTCTAGGTCGTAATCTATGCCGGCTTCGGCGGCTGCGGCGAGCATGTGCAAGATAGTGTTGGTAGATCCGCCCATGGCCATATCAAGGGCAAATGCGTCGTCCAAAGCAGCGTCCGTAAAGATGTCCAATGGATTGAGTCCTTCATCCACCAATTCAACCACTCTTCGGGCGGCTCGCTTTGCAAGCTCCGCTCGCCGCGGATCGATGGCCAAAATCGACCCATTGCCTGGTAGTGCCAAACCCAAAACCTCCATAATGCAGTTCATGGAGTTCGCGGTAAACATCCCCGAACACGATCCACAGGTGGGACACGCGTGTTGCTCTAGTGCGAACAATCCCTTTTGATCGAGATCGCCTTTCTGGAACTGACCTACCCCTTCAAAAACGGAAACCAGGTCAATTTTCGACCCGTCGGGCAACTGCCCCGCTTTCATAGGGCCGCCAGAGACAAAAATGGTCGGAATATTGCACCGCAGCGCCCCCATCAACATACCTGGGACAATTTTATCGCAGTTAGGGATGCAAATCAGGGCATCTAGGCAATGGGCTCGTACCACGGTTTCGACGCAGTCTGCAATCAACTCTCGGGATGGCAAGGAAAACCGCATCCCCATGTGCCCCATCGCAATACCATCGTCCACCCCAATGGTATTAAACTCAAACGGTACGCCCCCCGCTTCACGGATACTGGTCTTGACTTCTCGACCAAATTCTTGCAGGTGAACGTGCCCCGGAATTAAGTCGATATACGAATTGCACACCCCAATGAAGGGCTTATCAAAATCCGATTCATCCTGAATTACGCCAGTTGCCCGCAGCAAACTCCTATGGGGAGCTCTGGTGTAGCCTTTTTTGATGGTATCGCTGGGCCGTTGTGCCATGAAACGTATCGTTTGGGGTAGTGGTCAACCCCAATTTCGATATGCGTTTTAGCGTAGAAGGATTGACCGTTAGTTCAGCTTGTTAGAATGCTGACGAGAATGGAAATAATCACGAGGCTGACTAGGAGTGTAGCCACGAGAAGGTCAATCACAATAATA
>JAURGV010000359.1 GCA_030833605.1 Rhodothermales bacterium | reverse complement strand
ATTTATTCCGTTCTCGGCACCCGCGCCTTCAACAACTGGCTGATAATGCGCCTCCAATGGGCCGACGACCTCCAAGCACAGCACCAAGGGGTGCTGATGACCGTCAAGGAGATTCAACTGGCATTGGCATCCGAGTTGGGCAGATAAAAAAATGCGGGGTTGGACGTTCGTCCAACCCCGCATCCATTTTGGGCCATCTAAGCGAATTAAAAGCCGGCTGAAAGCTGGCGTTTATTCAGAACTAGTTGCCGTTCGAGGCTTCGAGTTCTTTTACGTATTCTTCAGATGCATAAATGGCGATTTCAACACGGCGGTTTTGGCTACGGCCTTCAACCGTTGAATTGTCCGCAACTGGTTTGGTAATCCCATATCCGGTGACTTCCAAACGGCTCGCGTCAACGCCACTTTGAGCCAACACGTTGGCCGCGGAGCTGGCGCGTTTTTCTGATAAGGTCTGGTTGTAAGCTACCTGACCGGTGTTATCGGTATGACCAACAACCAACACTCTGGTGTTTGGATACTGCTGAAGGCTGGTCGCCAGGTTTTGCAAACTTGCTTGGGCTTCAGGGGTCAGGTCGGACGAGTTGGTTACAAACAAAATTGCAGAGTCAAAAGTAACTTGGATACCATCTCCAACGCGTTCAACATTAGCGCCTTCAAGGGATTTTTCAAGTTTTTCAGCCTGTTTGTCCATTTGGCGGCCGATAATAGCTCCTGCAGTCGCGCCAACAGCCGTTCCCACCAATACGCCAGTGGTGGTCTTTCCGGTGGCTTTGCCAATCATTCCACCAATTGCAGCACCGGCACCAGCGCCAATGGCTGTTCCTTTTACCGTATTGGAAAGTTCAGCACAACCTGAAAAAAGAACGGTGAAAACCAATAAAAATCGAAGAATGTATGTTTTACGCATGGATAAATCGCTAAGCGCCCGAATGAGTGATCGATCGTGGAGGTTGACTTAACCTAGGAAACCATCTGTCAACTATTCGTTTGATCGCGGTGTTTCTAAATCCGTATTTCACGTACAAATCTTCGCAAACGGCTGAAAGCCAAGGGGCCAGTCGTTTCGCTTCGTAGGTTTAATGCTAAAAATGATGTTGCAAAGCAGGCTTGGCTTTCCTCTTTGGGTGAATCATTTCTTTGAACAGGAGAGGCGAACATGGGAAAGCGCGAAGCGGTAGCAAAAACGAACCGATTTCAGGCCGGTAGGCAACCACTATTCTGGAAAAGAGCCCTATTTATGATGATAGGATTG
>JAURGV010000358.1 GCA_030833605.1 Rhodothermales bacterium | reverse complement strand
AGAGCAGTACGACCACCCGTTGTGGAAGAAATACGCCGATAGGGCCACCGGATCGGGTCACGGCGGAATGGACTTTTTTGTGGATCACGCGTTTATTGAATCTATCAAACGAGGCGTAGACACACCGCTTGATGCGTACGATGCGGCCGCTTGGAGCGCGATTTCGCCCTTGTCGGAGGCATCGATTTCAGCCGGCAATGCCCCACAAGCATTCCCCGACTTTACGCGTGGTCAATGGATGAATCGCAAACCCGTATTTGCCCTCGGTGACGATTATTGATTGAAGCTGGAAAGGCTCCATCTATAGCATTTGTATTGGAAACGTTGCACCAACCCGGCACCGTCTGGCTTGACGCGTCCATGGACCCACGCCAGGAATCAACTGGCGACAGGCCAGTAGGCTCGGCGTCCTATCTCTTTCATGACCCCATCGACGAAATAATCGCTTGGAATCTGGATGAAGTAAGCGCGGCACTCCAGAGGCTCGATTCATCCGTAAAACAAGGACTGTTCGTAGCAGGATACGTGGCCTACGAAGCGGGCCTGGCGTTCGAAAAAAACACGTTCGAAAAAACCGCGATCGAAAAGCCTTCCAGCGACCTATCTGCGCCACCCGACTTGGGATATCCTTTGGTTTGGTTCGGAGTCTATAAAGATCGGCAAACGGTTTCTGTGCCCTTACCCCCCGGAGAAGGCGAAATCGAGGGTTTGAAAGATCTAGATACCCCCGAACAGTTCGAAAATGCCGTCAATACCATTCGTGATTTGATCGCCGAAGGGGACGTGTATCAGATCAACATGACCACTCGCTTTGGAGGCACGCTTCGCGGAACGGCGTTAGGACTGTATTCCAAGCTTCGTTCACGCCAATCGGTCAAGTACGGGGCTTTTTTGAACACGAAGTGGGGCCAATTTCTCTCGTTTTCACCCGAATTGTTCTTTGAACGCAAAGGAAGGTCGATTACCACAAGGCCCATGAAAGGCACCGCACCACGGGGCGGAACGCCCGATTTGGACGGGAAAATGGCCTCTTGGCTCCAAAATGACCCAAAAAACCGAGCTGAAAACCTGATGATCGTGGATTTACTCAGGAATGACCTATCCAAAATCTGCGAAGTGGGTTCGGTTCAGGTACCCCATCTGTTCGAAGTGGAGAGCCTTTCAACCGTACATCAAATGTCGAGCGAAGTTGTAGGCAAGTTGAAGCCTAATGTTGGTCTGGAAGAAGTATTCCGCTCCCTGTTTCCATGCGGATCCATTACTGG
>JAURGV010000357.1 GCA_030833605.1 Rhodothermales bacterium | reverse complement strand
CATCTCACGGTTCCGGTTCCCTGCACACCGCTTATGTCTGACGCTCGGATCGATGGGGACTATGAGATTGAAACCGGAAATGAAATCGTCCAGTTCTTTGCCGACCATGCGCTACGGGCTTCTGAAGTGGAAATGGTGCTAGTAGGCGGACATGGACCCTTCACTTGGGGTAAAACCGGCCAAAAAGCCGTTTACAACAGTATAATTCTTGAAGAAATAGCCCGCATGGCTTGGCTTACCGAGCAGATAAATCCGGACACTGCGCCTATCAAGGAGCGCTTAATCAGCAAACACTGGCAGCGCAAACACGGTAAGAACTCCTATTACGGCCAATAAACGGCATGAAAAGGACCTAGTTAAACCGAATTTCCATCGACTCGGTCGAGGTCAAATCGATTACGTACGCGCCCCGTTCTAGGGACACCTTGGCATCGACTTGTCCATCCAGGTCCGAACCTGGGGTAGATACCCGCAGCCTGGCGACCGGGGTATCCCGAGAGGCCGGATCAAAACGAGCGGTGATCGCTTTGCTTTCTGGATCAAAAGTTACCGATGCAAACCGACCTGCATCCAGTTCCAACCATGCTCCAACAGGGGCAACATACACGCGAAAACGAGCGGCATCGGTAGGAAAAAGGGTTATTTTTTGCACTGAATCGACTGCGTCTTCCACCGAAAGATTTCCGCCAAACGCCTGCCAACCAAACGTGTCATCGTGCACCAAATAGGATGCCGTGTTGAGGGTAAATCCGAGAAATCCAGGTCCATAATCACCCGAATACCCGTCGTTGGCGAGGGTTGAGGGATACGAATGAAACGCAGCCGGTGCAAAACCTTCTTCCGTAACATTTGCCAAAGCCCCCATGAGGCCGCCATAGCCCACGCGAAGTAGATACATATCGGATGGATGATTGCGATACTCCGAAAGTACCGGTAACGCATTCAGCGCAGAACCATAATGATGCAGTTGGCGCTCCAATCGAGAGGTATTTGGGTGTCCGCCGTACCAAAAATCCCAGTACCGGCGTGCGCTTCCGTTGTATCCCCAGTGTGCCAGGGTGGGCATGTAGGCAAGAATTGCATTCAACGTTACATCGGCCTTTTCATCCATCCCAAAAAAGCGGGCCCACGCATACACTTCTTCCTGTCCGGTCGAATCCCACGGCATTTCGCTGCCAAAAGGGAATGCCATAGCCTGCCACACGTCTGCGCGTACCCGCATGGTGGATTCCAGCTTATCTGCCTGACTATTCCAAGATTCACGCCGGAG
>JAURGV010000356.1 GCA_030833605.1 Rhodothermales bacterium | reverse complement strand
ATGCTGCACCCGACCCCAGCCGTGGGCGGAGAGCCTACCGATTTGGCGTTGCATGCCATTAGAACCCTCGAAGACTTTGATCGGGGCTGGTACGCCGGTCCTATTGGGTGGATCGGGCGTGATTCTGCTGAGTTCGCCGTTGCCCTACGATGTGGCGTGCTTCACAACGCCACATTATCGCTATTTTCAGGCGCTGGATTGGTAACGGGTTCCGAACCCGGATCTGAATGGCTGGAAATTGAACAGAAAATAACCGACTTCACTCGAATTTTAGGACTTGCCGTCAAAAGCCCCAAATAGAAATCATTTTTGGTCTGCCTTACTGGTTGAAGAGCTGGTGCGCAATGGAATAACCACCTTTTTTGCATCACCGGGTTCGCGATCAACCCCACTAGTAATGGCGGTCTTTAACCACCCTCAATGCACCTTGAAAATGCATTATGATGAGCGTGGAAGTGCTTTTATGGCCCTAGGCTACGGTAAAGCAGACGCGCGCTCTGCTGCGGATGATTGCAATACTTCCTCTAAGAAACCAGCCGTATGGATTACCACATCGGGTACGGCCCTCGCGAATGGGTTTCCGGCCATTGTCGAAGCCGACATGGAATGTGTTCCCATGATATTGCTCACCGCCGACCGGCCGCCAGAGCTCAGGGATACCGATGCCAATCAAACCATTCGGCAAGATCACATTTTCGGTAGAACCGTCCGTTGGTTTGTAGACCTTCCTGCGCCTTCCGACGACATCGATCCCGCGATGGTGCTTACCACCGTAGATCATGCGGTTCTGCAAGCAAAAACGGGTCCCGTCCACATCAATTGTATGTTTAGGGAACCGCTAGCGCCGATCGAAGAACCGTATTCGCCTATGGTTTCTGAAAGATTTAGCGCATGGGAGCGGTCAAAAACGCCTTTTACAACCTACTGCGAGCCTTCTGCGGTTAATCAATCGGCCGTAGACATGCTGCACCAGCTGTTTTCGGCGGCCGAGCGTCCGATGGTTGTTTTGGGGCGAATGGGTGGGAAAAATGACGAGGTAAGCGAGGCCGTACACCAGATATGCCGCCAATATGGCGCTGTTTCGGTGGTTGACGTGGGCTCTTCCCATCGGTTTGGGATGGCCGATAAAAACGCTCAACACACGGTATTTGGATGCGACTTGATGATTGGTGCAAACCCACCGAAAGGATTGGCACCCGACGTAGTGATCCAATTTGGTGCAACTCCGGTTTCCAAACGGTTGAATCAATTCGTAGCCGGTGCATCGATTCAAACCTACTGCATTGTCGATGACCGCAATCGCCGAATAGA
>JAURGV010000355.1 GCA_030833605.1 Rhodothermales bacterium | reverse complement strand
ATGTGTCAAATCGGGCACTATATCGGTTATAGCGTGATGTGGACGCCGCCGATAAAGGTTAATGTCGATAGTTCGTTCGTCACGCTGGTCGCAGGATTGGTCCCACCGGGGAACATCGGATTTTTCCATTCTCCTGTGACATCGCCTTTTAGCCCGTACTGACCGGCAAAGGAAGCGGTAATGCCTTCTTTGATGTCAAACGAGAATCCAGCGGAAAACCGTTGCTGTACCAATGCTGGCGCTGGAACGTTAAAAAACGCTACATCTTCGCCAATCGGACTGCTATTCCAGGAGTAGCCAACCCGCACGGGAAGCCCTTCACGCATCATGTATTCGGCTCCGATTGCCACAACGGTGATCGATTCCCAACCAAATCCTTTTACCGCAAACCTTTGATCGAATCCTGAATCATCAAATCCTTTGGTGTTGGCGTAGTCAATGTATCTCACGTCGGCTGCAAGCAGCAGATTTTCCGTTCCCGTATAGGCAACTGCTCCCGAGATAATCATGGGGAAGTCCATGCGAAACGTATAGTCTGCGGCGCCTGCTGTAGTTGGTTCGTATTTAAAATCGTCAAATTTTTGAGCGCTTTTGAACGACAAGCCAAGAGAGATATCGTTTTCTAGATTGGCATGTATCCCTGCTTGAAATCCATATCCATTTGCCCAAGCGGCAGGCGCATCGGGATACAACGGCAGGTCATCTTGTGGGACACCCGGTGTACCAAAAACATCAATAAATTGCGGAGCGGCACCAGGCATGACCGACAATTCCAACGATGCCATATTGAATATTGGTGCGAAGCCAATCCAAATATCGTCGGTGATTTTGTAGGCTACCGTTGGCGAAAGCTGAAGCAACATGAATGTTGAATTGATCGCGCCAAATCCCATTCCGCCTTGCGGCATTTGGGGTGTAAGAATCGGGTTCGATGATGAACCGGCATAATCTACCCCGAATCCACCTACACCAATGGCACTGATCCCATACGCAAATCGACTATCTGGATTTACTTTAGCGTAGGCAAACGAAGGGATGGGGAAACCACCAATATCGCTATCTGTTTTTCCGGTCATAGTAACCGGTGGGCCGAAGCCAGGCCCAAATGCGCCGGCTTGTACGGTTGAGCTAACCGAGCTGGTCGGTAGCATGTACTGCAGGCTAAAATCAAGGGAAGTCCCAGGAATACCAAAAAGAGAAGCTGGATTCCAATGCAAGGCTGTTTGAACATCCCGAGGGGCAGCCATCCCTGCTCCAGACATCGATTGGTCGACGGCACCCGCGCCGTTCATCACGTGGCCCGATTGAGCCATTGTTG
>JAURGV010000354.1 GCA_030833605.1 Rhodothermales bacterium | reverse complement strand
GCTTTCCCACATACGCCGTCTGAATCGAGCTGAAAAACTCGTTTTTGGTCCACAGAACACTCAAATTTCCATTTTGGGATGGGAATCCGGCAATGGTATTACCCGAACGATCCGCGAGACCCGTTGAATAATCAGGCAACGTCACGAACTCGATAAAGTCCACGTAGCTGTTTTTTGAAACCGTTACGTTTCCAGCAATTTGCAGCGCTTTCGATACGCGAATAGAACCATCCAGCTCCCAACCTAGGTGCCGCGAACGATCTGCATTACCGGTTCTAGGAACACCGTATTGATCCAATCCACCACTCGGCACCAGTTCATCCTTGAACATCATCGCGAAAAAGTTGGTGTTCAACGAAAACCGTTCTCCCGTCCAAGACAAACCCAACTCCACGTCAATCAATCGCTCTGGGCGAACAAGCGGTCTATCGGTATCAATGGCTCCGTTTATATCCGTTTCAAAACGAGGCAGAAACCCTTCGCCGGCTTCTTCTCCGTCGTATAACGATTTCATGCGGGGCTCGCGATGCGCTAAAGCCACGCTGGTGTACGCACTGAGCGCTTTTTCTGGACGAAAGGTTACGCCAACACGAGGATTGATAAACGAATAGGATTTTGAAAACGCCCTACCAAAAAAGGCCTCGTCATATACCCGATAGGTTCGGTTGGTGAGTTGGACATCGGCCTGCAGCGCCCAATCTTCCGAGATTCGGTGCAAGTGGGAGGCGTAGGCCGCGTAAATCTTCTTTTCACCGCGAAACGAATACACCCGCACATCATTTTCAGAACCCACTAACTCGCTCGGAATGCCGCTGCCTTCCTGAATGCGGCCCCATCGCAAGCTTCGATGCAATCGCGCTTCCAATCCAATAGAAGTGCTACTGGTGGCTGTATTTCGGGTCAGTTTAGGCATCCACCCCACCTGCCATTGGTCTAAATAGGCCCGGAATTGTATCTGGGCCTCGGGAAGACTGAGGTACAACGGCTCCACCCGCGCGGGCGTATCGACCAAGCCAGCAGGCAGTCGCAAATAGTTCGCACTTCTAAACGTGCCCCCGAAGTCAAAAAACCCTTCCCCTTTAATGGCAAAGGCCGTTTGCTGGAATTTCAGGGTGGAATTCACTTCATACGAGTGGTGAAGCTCCACATGAGGTTGATGAAACTCCTCGGTATCGCGTGTGAACGACGAAAAGTTGTATTTCCGATCAATTTCGCCACCATATCCATCGTCAATTGTCGCACTGTTCGCGCCCTTGGGAATCCCGGAATACGCCAAACCATCTTTCTGAGGGCCACCAAAGGCCTGAATGGTCAGGGTT
>JAURGV010000353.1 GCA_030833605.1 Rhodothermales bacterium | reverse complement strand
CAGGAGGACCTCAAAATTTACGGCCACGCAGTGGAGTCTCGCGTGTACGCCGAGGACCCACAAAACAACTTCCTACCGGCCCCCGGAACGCTCATTCAGCATACTCCCCCGTTTGGGCACGGTGTCCGCCTGGATTCCGGAGTGGAAGAAGGCAGCAAAATACCGCTCTATTACGATCCTATGATTTCCAAGCTTTCTACGTGGGGTGCTGATCGGAAGGAAGCTATAGCGAGAATGGCCCGAGCTTTGGACGAATATCAAATTGCCGGTGTGCCCACAACGATTCCCTTTTGCCACTTTGTGATGGGACACGAATCCTTTACCTCGGGCGACTTTTCGACCCATTTTGTTGGGGACCACTTCTCGCCGGAAGTGCTGCATTCGAAAGACCCTCAGCTAGAAAACGATCTGGCGACTGCCGCTGCCCTATATGTTGACCAATTTTTCCACGGTACGCCGCAAAACGGAGCAAGTAATCCGGGCGCAACAAGTACCGTAAGTCGTTGGAAGGCAAGGCGAAACGAGTAATTAAACCCAAGTCTGTTCGATTTCTAGGCCTTGCGAAACCAACCAATCGGCAACCGCCAGCACGGCTTCGCGCACGCCTTGGGTGGTCATGGGGTCGCCAAAAGGCTGTAAACTGAGGTAAACGCCTTCTTTTTTAGGCCATGCTTGAATGAGCAATTCCTGACGAAAATCTTCTTCGTCCGAAATCGCCTTAAACAAGAGTCCATCCGAGTCGAGCTCGCGATAGGCTTCCATCACAAACGCATGTCCACCTGCGAAAGGCCGAACTTGTTTGGTAAATGCCCCGATGTTGTCGAGTGACCCCTTCAAAGTAACGTGTTGCATATCTAACGACGAAATAACGCGTGGAGCGGATGGAATAACGGTGTGACAGCGGAATTCAGCGTGGAAAATGGGCTTGTTCTGATCGCGCCATTTCCTGGCATACTTGGTTTCTAGGGTAGCAGGTGGTGGCGGACCTTCGATTACATCAAAACAACCGGAGGCGCGTCCTTCTTCTACCGAAAACTGGAAATACTCGGGATGATCAGTAGTCAAAAACAACGAACCCCCTTCAACCAACCGCGATGATAAAATCCTAAAAAACGGGGCCTGCAACAGCCGGTTTTTCCAATGTTTTTTCCGTGGCCATGGGTCAGGAAAGTTCACAAACACCCGATCGAGCGACCCTTCTTCAAAAACATCCCGCACTAAAAAGCGCGCGTTGCCTTTAAACAACCGAACTCGGCTAATCCCACAGCGCAGCATTCTGCGATAGGTACGCCAAACCGACCCTAAAGAAACTTCCGCGCC
>JAURGV010000352.1 GCA_030833605.1 Rhodothermales bacterium | reverse complement strand
TTCCGACTTGCTGCCGAACGGGATTCCACCAAAGGCTCAAGGTCTTTTAAAACCAGCTTCACGTCGCCTAGGATAGGACAGTCGGCCGGCACGTTTTTGGAAATACACGCCGGATCGATGTCCATGTGAATGATTTTGGCATGCGGAGCCCAGGCCTCAATTTTTCCCGTGACGCGGTCGTCGAACCGAGCCCCAACAGCAATCAACAAGTCCGTGTTTTGAACCGATTTATTGGCAAACCACGTCCCGTGCATGCCCAACATGCCTACCGAAAGTGGGTCGTTTTCGGGAAAGGCCCCCAGTCCGTGGAGCGTCGTCGTTACCGGGATGCTTGCTTTCCTCGCGAGGTGAGTAAGTTCGCTTGCGGCATCCGAAATAATGGTACCCCCACCGACATAAAACAGTGGTTTTTGGGCCGCATTGATCAACTCAGCTGCTTTTTGAATTTGCTTGCGGTTGCCTTTTCCAGCGAAGGAATACCCTCGGATCGATACCGTTTTGGGGTAATGAAACGGCGCTTTGGCCATCAATACATCCTTGGGAAGATCGACCACAACGGGTCCTGGGCGGCCTGTACCGGCTATGTAGTAGGCTTTTTTGACCGTTTCAGCCAAATCAGCCACATTTCTGACCAAAAAACTGTGCTTCGTGATGCTGCGAGTAACTCCAATAGTATCGCATTCTTGAAACGCGTCGTTGCCAATGAGTTTTGTAGGCACTTGACCCGTGAAAACGACCATCGGAATCGAATCCATGTACGCATCAGCAATTCCCGTCACACAGTTTGTTGCGCCCGGGCCGGAGGTTACGAGGACGGTTCCAACTTTGCCCGTTGATTTAGCGTACCCTTCAGCCGCATGGGTCCCCCCTTGTTCGTGGCGTACCAAAACGTGTTTGAACGATGGATTTAGTCGGTGCATGGTATCGTAAATACCAATCACCGCTCCACCCGGATAACCGAACACAATTTCCACTCCTTCCGCTTCTAGCGATCGAATCAAAATCTCTGCGCCGGTCACAAGGCCTTGGCCTACATGTTCAGCTGAAGATGATTGTGTTGGAGACTTTTTTTGAACGTCGAATTCTGTTTGCATTCGGATTAGCAGATTGGATGGGATGAATGAATAAGTAAGATTGCGTTGGTGAGATCGCGTTAGTAAGACTGTGTTAGTAAGACTGCGTGGCCAAAACAGGTTGTGACGCACCAGGAACTCTCAAAACAGCTCCAGTAGAAGCGCTCGATACCATGTGGGTGTATCGCTCCAGCCAGCCCCCTTTGACTTTGGCTTGAAATGGAGGAAGGTCAGCCAGTCGTTGAGCCAAT
>JAURGV010000351.1 GCA_030833605.1 Rhodothermales bacterium | reverse complement strand
ACAATCTCCTTGCAGCCAGCCAACTGAGCCGGAATGGTTAGCATGAGCACGGTAGAAAACAACGGCGCTGTTCCGCCTGGTATGTAGATGCCGACCGAATCTATGCCAACGGACTTTCGCCAGCAGAACACACCAGGAGAGGTTTCTACCTGAACGGGCGATTGAAGCTGACTCGCGTGGAAGGTTTTAATATTCCGAGCGGCAATAAGTATCGCTTCTTCCAACTCGGCAGAAACGCGAGCCCCAGCGGTTGAAACGGCGAGATCGTGCAAAGAAACGCCGTCAAATTCGGAGGTCAAGCGACGCAGCGCTTCATCACCTTGCGTAATCACATTGGCGATGATCTCGGCTACGACATCTTGAATCGAGTCATCATCCTGCTCGGTTCGAGCACAAAGAGAAGCCCAAGTGTCGCGGGTTGGATTCGTTACGACGATCATATCAAAGCACCATTTTTTCGATTGGAACCACCAACATACCTTCCGCACCCACACTTTTGAGGTTTTCGATCACGTCCCAAAACGTGTTTTCTGGAATCACGGAATGTACGGAGCTCCATCCTTCGGTTGCTAGCGGCATTACTGTAGGCGCTTTCATACCCGGGAGTAACTTGATGACGTCAGGGATCGCTGCGTTGGGAACGTTCATCAGGATGTAGCGGTGTTGTTTGGCTTTCAGTACCGATTGCATCCGAAAGCGTAGCCGGTCAAGGCGAGCGCGTTTATCGTCGGTTAGAGACGTGGAAGCTACGAGCACGGCTTCAGACCGTAGAACTTCTTCTACTTCCCGTAACCCGTTGCTAATCAACGTGCTACCGGAACTCACTATGTCGCAGATGCCATCGGCTAGGCCGATGCCGGGGGCAATTTCTACGGAACCGGAAATTTCGTGGATGGACGCTTTTACGCCTTTTGATTCGAAAAATCGACCCAGTAAACCGGGATATGAAGTCGCGATATGCATCCCGTTGAGGTCTTGAACGGAGTTGTATTCTACAGCATTAGGGATGGCAATCGACAAACGGCATTTTGCAAACCCTAGGCGCTCTAGCGTGTCGACGGGTTTGTTTTTTTCGAAGATCACGTTTTCGCCCACGATGCCGGCATCTGCGACGCCATCAGCTACATAGCCTGGGATATCGTCATCCCGTAAAAAGAGCACTTCAATGTTAAAATGCTCCGAAAGCGCCCGTAGTTTACGATCAGGTCGGCTAATGGAAATACCACACGCCTTTAGTAGATCGATGGTGTCGTCGGACAGGCGTCCGGATTTTTGGATGGCTATGCGAAGTCGATTGTTCATAACAGATAGAAATAAAAAAGGCACCCCAAGTACGC
>JAURGV010000350.1 GCA_030833605.1 Rhodothermales bacterium | reverse complement strand
GCGTACTTGGGGTGCCTTTTTTATTTCTATCTGTTATGAACAATCGACTTCGCTTAGCCATCCAAAAATCCGGACGCTTGTCCGACGACACCATCGATCTACTAAAGGCTTGTGGTATCGACATAAGCCGGCCTGATCGCAAATTACGGGCGCTTTCGGAGCATTTTAACATTGAAGTTCTGTTTTTGCGCGACGACGATATCCCAGGCTATGTAGCCGATGGGGTAGCAGATGCAGGAATCGTGGGCGAAAACGTGATCTTCGAAAAAAACAAACCCGTCGATACGCTAGAACGACTTGGATTTGCAAAATGCCGTTTATCGATTGCCATTCCCAATTCCGTCGAATACACCTCGGTTCAAGATCTGAACGGAATGCACATTGCCACTTCGTATCCCGGTTTATTGGGTCGTTTTTTTGAATCGAAAGGCGTTACGGCATCCATCCACGAAATTTCCGGTTCCGTTGAAATCGCACCCGGTATTGGCTTAGCCGATGGCATCTGCGATATAGTGAGTTCCGGTAGCACGTTAATTAGCAACGGGTTACGGGAAGTTGAAGAAGTTCTACGGTCTGAAGCCGTACTCGTTGCTTCTACGTCGCTAACAGACGATAAACGCGCTCGCCTAGACCGGCTACGCTTTCGGATGCAATCGGTGCTGAAAGCCAAACAACACCGCTACATCCTGATGAATGTACCCAACGCCGCCATTCCGGAAGTCATCAAGTTACTCCCGGGTATGAAAGCGCCTACGGTAATGCCGCTAGCAACCGAAGGATGGAGCTCCGTACATTCCGTGATTCCAGAAAACACGTTTTGGGACGTGATTGAAAACCTCAAAAGCGTTGGCGCAGAAGGTATGTTGGTGGTTCCAATCGAAAAGATGGTGCTTTAATATGATCATCGTAACGAATCCAACCCGCGACACGTGGGCTTCTCTTTGTGCTCGAACCGAGCAGGATGATGACTCGATTCAAGAAGTCGTAGCCGAGATCATCGCCGATGTGATTACGCAAGGTGATGAGGCGCTGCGCAGCTTGACCTCCAAATTTGATGGCGTTTCTTTGAACGATCTTACGGTTTCAACTGCTGGGGCTCGCATTTCTGCCGAATTGGAAGACGCGATCCTTATCGCCGCTCGGAATATTAAAACCTTCCACGCGAGTCAGCTTCAAGCCCCCGTTCAGGTAGAAACCTCTCCTGGTGTGTTCTGCTGGCGAAAATCCGTTGGCATAGATTCGGTTGGCATTTACATACCGGGCGGAACAGCGCCGTTGTTTTCTACCGTGCTCATGCTAACCATCCCGGCTCAGTTGGCTGGCTGCAAAGAGATTGT
>JAURGV010000034.1 GCA_030833605.1 Rhodothermales bacterium | reverse complement strand
TCGACTGACCATATCCATGTTGATATTGAGAACGACATCGTTATCCACGATACAGTTGGTAGTAACGAGTGCGGCCGCTCCTTTCAGTCCGAATTCTTCCCCATCCAGGCTGGCGAAAATAATGGAGTGCGCGGGCGGATTCTCGCTGAAATAGCGCGCAATTTCGAGTAAGGATCCCGTTCCGCTGGCGTTGTCGTCGGCGCCATTGTAAATGCCTTCATCCCTTGTCCCAAGGTGATCAAAATGGGCTGTAATCACTATTTTTTTGGTAGATGCACTCGTTCCAGCCACAATGCCAACCACGTTCGTACCTACGACTGGTACATCCGAACTGCGTGACATGAAGGAAAAAGGTTGTGCGATATCCTCATAGCAGGGATTCAAATTAAACGATCCCAGTTGGGTTTTGACATATTCGAGCGCTTTTAAGCCCCCTGGAGTACCGGTTTTGCGTCCTTCGTATTCGTCCGAAGAAAGGACGCGCACATGAGCGAGGAGCTGTTCACGGTCTAGTTTAGAAGGCTCTTTTTCGTGTTGTGCTTCGTCACACCCAGCAGCCGCCAAAAGGGTCAGCAATGTTATACAGAGCACACCTTTGGATGTGATTTTGAACCAAGCGCGCTTGAGATGCATGTCATAAGTCCTGTTTAAAATGCTACGACTTGCCCCCTTTTAGGCCTCCTGCAGACCTCTCGGCCAACAGATTCACATCGTAGGAGCGAACTCTTCTGGAGCGGTCCTCAAATTTTGCGACGGCCAGATTAATGAGTCGTTCAACCAATTTATCGAAGGCAATACCTGAGGGCTTCCAAAGATAAAATGAAAGGGATCCTGGAATGGTGTTGATTTCATTAAACCACACTTCCTGCGTGTCGTTGTTCATCAGGAAATCAATGCGGACCAAGCCGCTGCAGTCGAGCTCGAGGAATATTTTTTGAGCCAAGTCGCCAATGCGTGTTTTCAAATCGTCAGAAATTGGAGCAGGAATCAGACGGTCCAACGAAGCCATGCCTTCCGCACTCGACACGTTTTCCGCTTTACTACCTGAGTGCTTGGAGGTCGACCCAGGGCGCATGTATTTGTCTTTGAAGGACAGGACGCCATCGGCTGAAACGGGCTCTTCCATGACCGAAACCTGCGTTTCCTGTTTCGAGCCCAGCACCGAGCAATTGATTTCCCTCAAATTGGGGATGCATCGTTCCACGACCACCGATACATCGTACCGAAACGCCTCCTCGATAGCACCGTCTAATTCAGCTCGATGATTGACTTTGCTAATCCCAATGGAGGAACCCAATCGACCGGGTTTCACGATCACCGGATACTCCAACTTTGATTCAATTTCATTGAGTTGGATCTCTTCCTTGCTCCGCCAGTCCGATTCCCACACTTCAACCCATTCCACCACGGGTATCCCCGCGAGATGACACACTTTTTTAGCCATCACTTTGTCCATCCCAATCGCTGAAGCGCCTACTCCGCTTCCGGTATACGGGACGTTCATGGCTTCGCATATCCCTTGAACCGCTCCGTTCTCTCCTGCTCCTCCGTGGAACGCTAAAAAGGCTACGTCGATAGTAATTTCTTTTTTTCTGCCGAAAACAGCCGCTTCTCTGGGGATAAGGGCCAACGTTCTACCAGAACCAGGTGCAATGGATACTTCGGTAGATTTTTTTAACAGCGCTGGAATATTTTTATACGATTCAATTTTCCCGAGGCCTTCTCCCCAAAACCAATGGCCCGCTTTCGTGACATAAATGGGAATGACGTCAAATTGGGCAGGATTCATGGCAGCTGCGGCCTGAAGTCCGGTAATGACAGAGACTTCGTGTTCGGGCGACTGCCCTCCAAAAAAAACGCCGATCTTTGTGCGCTGCATGATGTTTATAAAATCGTAAAATTCTGTATCGGATTATGAAAATACGGCCTGAAACGATAAGACAAACATTTGCGGAGTATTTGACACACTTATACTTCCGATCTTAAGGATATTCGTCCAGTATTCTGCCAAAAAACGTTAAGCGAAGTCGGTCAACTTGCGAATCGCCCTCATTTCAGATATTCATTCCAATTTGCCGGCGCTCGAATCCGTATTAGCGGAGATCGATCGCGAGGGAATTACCGATATCTATTGCCTGGGAGACGTGGTTGGGTATGGTGCGGACCCCGTTCTTTGTGTGGTCCTTGTTCGTTCACGCTGTTCGAAAGTAGTGCTGGGAAATCATGACCTTGCTGTCGCTACGGGCGAAGGGATCGAATACTTGCCACCAGACGGCCAAATCGCTGCGGAGCACAATGCCGATCAACTCGATGGTGATCAAAAAGCATGGCTTGCAGCATTGCCATTCATTGATTCCGATTCTCATGTTACCCTAGCCCACGCCTCCCCTGGCGATCCGGAAAGATGGTTACGCGTGGAATCGTTTTTTTTGGCACAAGATCAGTTCAATCACTTTCAGACGGATGTCTGTTTTGTGGGCCACACCCATTTACCGGGTATTTTGTGCAATCAGTTAGGCGTCTTGAGAGTCCGTCAAGGACACCGATACCTGATTAACGTTGGCAGCGTGGGTCAACCCTGAGATGGTGATCCGAGAGCGTGCCTTTCCATCTTCGATACGGAGAGTTTTTCGTACGAGCTGCGGCGCATCCCCTACAACGTAGATCGCGCTATCCAGCGCATCAAGGAAGAAGGACTCCCAAAGCGCCTCGGAAAACGGCTAGAAAAAGGTCAGTAAGGGCTTCTGGGGGACGAATCAAGGCTTCTTAACGCGCTCTATGCGTTATTTACAAAACGCCCTTTGTTGTACACCGCCCAAGCTTTGCCTTTCATAGGAGATCCGACGAAAGGTGTATTCGCGCTTTTGGATTTGATGTCACTCGTGCCGAATGTCCAATCGGTAGTCGCATCAAAAATGGTCAGATTGGCTTTTTGACCCACCGAGACACTGGGCATGTCAAGGTGAAGTATTTGACGTGGAGCTACACTCAATTTGAAGACCGCTTGAGCCACGCTTAGTACCCCAGGAGCGACAATTTCACGTCCGGTTAATCCCCAAGCCGATTCCAATCCAATAATCCCAAAAGGCGCTGAAATGTATTCAACTTCTTTTTCGAACGAAGCGTGAGGTGCATGGTCCGTGCAAATGGCATCGATGGTCCCATCAGCTAGGCCCTGTTTCATCGCATCCACATCGGATTGAGGGCGCAATGGCGGGTGCATTTTCGTGTTCGTGTGGTAGTTGTTCGTTTCCACCAAACTATCGGTGATGGCAAAATGATGGGTACACACCTCCGTAGTTACAGGAATGCCTTTCTTTTTGGCTTCTCGCACTAAGTCCACGGCTTTGGCCGTAGAAATGTGAGCTACATGGACGTGTCCACCGGTGTATTCGGCTAATAAAATGTCCCGAGCGATCATTATCTCCTCGGAAAGACCAGGAATTCCAGGCAGACCCAATCGGGTCGAAACTTCGCCTTCGTGCATATGGCCTTTGTTGCCTAGAGAAAGCTCTTCTTCGTGATTAATAATCGGTTTCTTTAACATGGAGCTATACTCCAGTGCGTGACGCATAAGTCCGGCACTTTGCACCGGTGACCCATCGTCCGAAAAAGCAACCGCTCCACCTGCGGCCAAATCGGCCATTTCTGCTAAGCTTTCTCCTGCTCGGTTTTTGGACACACAGGCAATCGGATACACGTCGACAGCCGTATGCTCAGCCCGTTCAATAATAAACTCCACCACATCGCGTGTATGGATCGGAGGGTTGGTATTGGGCATACATGCGACGGCGGTAAATCCTCCGTAAGCTGCTGCCTTGCAACCGGTTACAATGGTTTCCTTGTGCTCGTAGCCGGGCTCGCGCAGGTGCACGTGCATATCCATCCACCCGATCGAAATAAATTTTCCGGACGCATCATAAGTGGGGTTGTCCTTGGCGTCGAGACCACTCCCGATCTCTGCAATAACGCCGTTTTCAATCCGGATATCGGCTTTTGTTTGTTTGCCTGATTCGGGATCTAAAATGATTCCGCCTTGAATAACGAGATTAGGGACGCTTTCCTGGGTCATAATGGAGTTCGAAGTTCGTATTCTACTTTGAGACTTACCGCACCTTGAAAAGTACGTCTCAGAACCAAGAAATACTCTTTATTTGTGTAGGTTAACGTAGATTCCACGCACCATTTTTGTGATTTAATATCCCTTTTTAGCTAAATCTAAGTGACAGATATTCGTCCCATGACCGTCCCAAGTGCTACTCGAGCTGAAATCCACCTCGACAGACTCCGCCACAATGTGGACGTCATTCAAAAAAAGTTGGGTGTGATTGAGCTGATTGGCGTGGTCAAAGCGAATGGTTATGGTCACGGTTCGGTCCGCGTGGCCACCACACTCTGCGCAATGGGCGTTAAGCAATTGGCAGTTGCAACCGTGGCCGAGGCGATAGTGCTCCGCGAGGCGGGCATTTCGGCATCCATCTTAGTTTTTGCTCCTCCAACGGCGAGAAGCATGGCGTTTTACCACGAATTCGGATTGGATGCCATTGTGGATTCGGATCATAGTTTATCGGTGGTTTCGTCGCTGAACGAACCCATCCATTGCCACGTAAAAGTAGACACGGGAATGGGAAGGTTGGGCCAATCGGTAGCGATGTCCGTGGATTTGATCAAAAACGTCGAACGTCATCCAACGGCCAAACTGGCCTCAATTTGGACCCACTTTGCTCGCGGAGATGAACCCGATTCAGATTTCACTTTGGTGCAATTCGAACGGTTTATGAGTCTGAAAAAGGCTTTGGGCGGTGTTGCGGCTCCCTTTCACTGCGCCGCTAGCGGCGCGACCTTCGCTTTCCCTCAAACCATCGACCCCTCCTGTATGTCCATGGCGCGCATCGGAATAGCGCTATATGGTCTGCTGGACTTGCCCGGGAATGAGGCGTCACTCGACCTACAACCGGTGATGGAGTTCAAATCCGAGATTACGGCCATCAAGACGGTGCCAAAAGGCACACCCATATCTTATGGAAACAGGTGGACAGCGCCCTCCGAAAGAGTAATCGCGACTATTGGAGCGGGATATGCCGATGGCGTTTCGCGATCGTTAACCAATAATGGCCACGTTCGAATACAAGGAAAAGGGTATCCCATGGTCGGAACGGTTTGTATGGACATGTTTATGGTCGATTTGGGCGAGCCTGATCAAGTCGACCGATCCATACAAATAGGGTCTGAGACCTCCATTTTTGGGCTCCATTTGCCCACTTGTATTGAAGTCGCGCACCTCACAAACAGCATCACGTACGTACAAGTATGTGGGATAAGTGGTCGCGTTCCAAGAAATTATTTGCCTTGATGAAATGTATCTAGTAACATAGTTACAGAATTCTTCAAATATGTAGTATATTTGCAACCCGCTGCGCAACGTAGCGTGGGAGAATTTCTCCAAACTCATTCATTTTGCAGCTTTTTACCCTGGAATCACCATGGCAAGCACGTTTGACCCGTCCCAACTTCACATTCTTTTGGTCGATGATGAAGAAGATGTTGTAGAAGTTGTCTCTCACTTCCTCGAACAGGAAGGATTCAACGTCCACAAAGCTTACACGGGAAGTGAAGCCTTGGAAAAAGCAACACCAGATATCGATTTGATGGTCTTGGACATTATGCTTCCTGAAATGGATGGCTATGAAATTTGCCGCCGTTTGCGCAGTCGCGTAGAAACGGAAACCATTCCGATTGTGTTTTTGTCGGCCAAAGGTGAAGAAGACGATCAGGTACGCGGACTTATGTTGGGAGCGGATGCTTACCTAACTAAACCGGTGTCCCCTCAAGTGATTGTCGCTCACGTTAAAGCCGTTCTTCGTCGCAGCGGTATTGAAGAAAGCAGAACCCTTCAGGTTCGCAATCTTACCATTTACGAAGACGAATATCGTGCTTCGCTGGAAGGGAAAGACTTAGGCCTAACGTTAACCGAGTTTGAGTTGGTTCGTTACTTGGTTCGTCACCCCCGCAAAGCGTTCACCCGTCAGCAATTACTGGAAACCATCTGGAAAGACGCCATGATGGTCACCGAACGTACCGTAGATGCGCACATTAAAAACTTGCGCGAAAAACTCGGAGCGTTCGCCCAGCATATTCAAACCGTTCGTGGTGTTGGATATCGTTTTGTTGAAGAAGAAACAACCGGCGAAGAATAAGTCGATAGATTAGGACTGGAATTATGATTTCACGCTTTGTCGAGCGGGTATTTCCTACGCGTGCATCGACCCAAACGTGGATGATTCTGACCTTCCTGTTTTTTGTCGGAATCGCCGTTGTTGCTGTAGGTTTGTACATCACCTTCGTTCTCAAGAATGAAGTGCAGATTGCCTATCAGCAGACCATGTTTCAGCAGGTCTCCCGAGTTTCCGGTTTATTGGAAGATGAATCCTCCAATGTGAATCGGCTTATTCGGATGCGGACCATGGAACGCATGGCCGACATTCGAATCGACGTTGTACTTTCAGATTCAACGATTCTGGGCGCCGAAGGCGTAAAAGAAGGAACCGAGCACCCCCTGTTTGACGCACCAGAAATGCGTTTTTCACCGGGGACGGATGTCAACTATGCCGAGCGATTTGAGGATGGACAGAATCTATTCTTTATCGCTATGCAACGACCCATATCGGGTTTCACGGTACGCATAAGCCAGCCCCGCCCCATTCTGTACCGACTTATACGTCGTTTACAGTTTACCATGGTTGCGGCTATGATCATGGCGCTATTGTTGGCTGTATTCGGTAGTTGGATTGCGGCGCAACGGGTTACCGAGCCCCTCCAAGCCATTCGTAATAGCGCGAAAAACATTAGTGAGGGGCAGTTTGAGGAAGAAATTATTGTCGAGTCTCGAGCGGCAGAATTTCAGGACTTAGCCAAAAGCCTCAATCTGATGTCGGATACGTTTAAAGAAAAGATTGATGAGCTTCAGCGAATGGCTCATTTGCAGAATGAATTCATTGGCAACGTGTCCCACGAGGTCAGGAATCCAATTTTTGCAGTGGGCGGTTACCTCGAAGCCCTTGGAACGGGCTCTCTTTCGGACGAACAAAGACGTTTTTATGCCGAAAAAGGGCTGACGAATCTGGAGCGGTTGAATAACCTATTTAACGACCTGATTGAAATTGCGCGGCTCGAATACCGGGAAGACCTCATCAAATTCAAGGTGTTTGAGCTCTCAGAGTTGTTAAACGACGTTTTTGAAGTGATCAAAGGCAAAGCCGAAGAAAAAAACATTTCCTTAATCGTCGAAAACCCTGAACTATTTGTTCGCGCTGATCGAGCTCGCATACGCCAGGTATTAATCAATTTAATTGACAACGCGATCGCGTATTCAGACTCTGGAACGGTTCGCTGCCGTTACAGAAGGCACCTGGATAAAGTTAAGATTGAAGTCGTGGATACCGGAAAAGGGATTCCAGAGGATCACTTGGAACGGATTTTTGAACGATTTCACCGCGTAGACCCCGATCGCTCGCGTAAAAGTGGTGGTACGGGACTCGGGTTGAGCATTGTGAAACAGATTCTTGCCGCCCACGGCGAACAAATTCACGTTGAAAGCACGCTTGGACGAGGCACTCGGTTCTGGTTTGAGCTTCAATTTGAAGACCCCGAGTCGGGCGAAGATTTTGCCTAAGCTCGTACGTTGCTTCTAGCAGACACGGATCGCTTAACGGTGTTATTTTTAGATTGAGCTTCATCACAATTCGCAACGATGAATCAAATCTTTTCGTATTCTGTTTGTCCAGTATTCCAATAGGCCCCTTTTGATCACGTCGTAGCACTCATGGCCAAAACAACAAAAAGTACCAAGAAAGTAACCGCTCCTACTGGAGACGGTGCGTCGTCCCGCGTTGAGCTCGTTGCATCGTCGACCGGCCGCGTTAAATACAAAGGAGACTTTGAAGTACCCAAAATTGGTACCAAAGAATTCGATCCAAAAACGCTGCTTTCTGTTTATCGCACGATGCTTTTATCTCGTCGGTTGGATGAGAAAATGCTCAACTTGCTGAAACAGGGAAAAGGTTTTTTCCATATTGGTTGCGCGGGGCATGAGGCTACTCAAGCGGCAATTGGTTTGCTTAGTAAAGCTGGAGAAGATTGGTTCAGCTTATACTACCGCGACATGATGATGTATCTCATGCTTGGCGGTGATGCCCGTGAGGTGCTTTTGCATCACTTGGCCAAGGCCGACGATCCGAACTCTGGTGGACGCCAAATGGCTGAGCACTTTGGGAGTCGTGTTCGCAATATTCTTCCTATTTCTTCCTCCGTGGGCGCTCAGTTTATGCCTGCTGTAGGTGCGGCCATGTCACTGCAACGTGACGGCAAAAACGCTTTTGTGTATTGCTCTTGTGGCGACGGTGCTACCTCCCAAGGAGACTTCCATGAGGCTCTAAACTGGGCCGCTCGTGAAAAAGCGCCGGTTCTTTTTGTGGTTCAAGACAACGGATACGCCATTTCAGTGCCGGTTCGCGAACAAACGGCCGGTGGATCCGCCTTTAAATTGGCACGCGGCTATGAAGGTTTAGCACGTGTTCACGTAGACGGCAACAACTTTTTTGAAGTGTATGCCGCTGCTCAATTAGCTATTGATCACATCAAAGAAGGCAAAGGACCCGTTTGTTTGGTCGCTGATTTGGTGCGGCTACTCCCCCATTCTTCGTCCGATAACCATACGAAATATAGGACGGCTGAAGAATTGGAAGCCGATCAGCGCGAAGACCCCATTCTTCACCTTGAAAAATCGTTGCTAGAAGCGGGGATCCTAACGCCCGATTCCGCAAAGAAATTAAGGAAAGACATTCAGGTCGAAGTGGATGAAGCGGCCGCTTGGGCCGATGCGCAGCCTGATCCCGATCCATCTACCGCCATGCAACATGTGTTGTATGAAGGCGATCTAGGATTGGACTTTGAAGCCAGCGTGCCTTCTGGCGAACAAATTGTAGTCGTTGATGCTATCAATCATGCTTTGCATGAGGAAATGGCGCGCAACGAAAAGGTTTTGGTATACGGCGAGGATGTTGCCGGTGGAAAAGGCGGTGTATTTACCGCGACGCGCGAATTGACGGCCGCTTTTGGCTCTTCTAGATGTTTTAACTCTCCGCTTGCCGAAGCCTCCATTATTGGAACGGCGGTAGGTTTTGCTTCTGCTGGGTACAAACCCGTGGTAGAAATTCAGTTTGGCGACTACATCTGGCCCGCCATGCAAGCGCTAAGAAACCAAGTCGCATCTTACCGATACCGCTCAAATAACGACTGGGGATGCCCCATGGTTATCCGCGTGCCGGTGGGTGGCTATATTCACGGTGGGCTCTGCCACTCGCAGAATATTGAGGCGTTTTTTGCGCACATGCCTGGTTTCATGATTGCGATGCCTTCGAATGCAGCCGACGCAAAAGGCCTTTTGAAAGCTGCGATCCGCATGGAAGACCCTATCCTCTTCATGGAGCACAAGGCCCTCTATCGATCTGCAGCGGCCCGAAGCCCTGAGCCGGATGAAAACTATTTACTTCCATTTGGCAAGGCGCGCGTAGTTCGGGAAGGCACCGATTTAACCATTGTGACGTATGGAATGATGGTCCACAAATCGAATAATGCTGCCCGCGTGCTGGAAAAAGAAGGTATTTCGGTTGAAATCATTGACTTACGGACCCTTCTTCCGGTCGATATGGATACGGTGTTTAATTCTGTAGCAAAAACCAATAAAGCGCTGATCGTTTACGAAGATCACGAATTCTTGGGGTATGGAGCAGAATTAGCGGCTCAGATTAGTGACAAGATGTTTTACCATCTCGACGCGCCTGTAAAACGCTTAGCCGGTAAGTTTTCACCGGTCGCGTTTGCCGATTCGCTTGAACGCGCTTTGTTGCCCGACGACGACGACGTGATTCAAGCGGCGAGAGCGATCGTTCAGCACTAAGCTGACCTATTGGTAGAGTATATGCAAAGGTGGGCGGCGCTTTCAGCGCCGCCCACCTTTTTTACGTAAAGCCTTATTTTGCAGCCTTGATTGAGCCTCGACCTTGCCTTGACTGGTCCGAGCCCTGACCGAGCCATGACTAAACTTTTTCGAGCGCTTGATCCAAATCGGCAATGAGGTCTTTGACATCCTCAATACCTACCGAGAGTCGAATCAAGGTGTCGGACAAACCAGCAGCTTTTCGTTCTGCGGCGGGAATAGATGCATGCGTCATGGTCGCCGGATGATTCATCAAGCTCTCCACGCCACCTAGACTTTCTGCGAGCGTAAACACATGGGTTGAAGACATTACGCGTGTTGCGGCCTCGATATTATCGTTTTTGAGTAGAAAAGATACCATTCCGCCGAAGCCATCCATCTGTTTTTTCGCCAATTCATGGCCTGCAAACGATGGTAATCCAGGGTAATACACCTTCCCTACTTTGGGATGGTTCTCTAGGTGCTCAGCAATAACCTGCGCATTGTGACAATGACGCTCCATTCTGATCTGAAGTGTTTTTGTGCCTCTTAGTGTTAAAAAACAATCCATAGGACCAGGCACAGCTCCTGAAGACTTGATCAGGAACCGCAATTTCTCGTGCCATTCATCGCTATTGGTACAAACGGCTCCCCCAACCACGTCCGAATGACCACCCAAGTATTTCGTGGTGGAGTGCACAACGAGGTCTGCGCCCCATTCTAACGGCCTTTGAAGTATGGGTGAGGCAAAGGTGTTATCTACGGCGCTCGTAGCGCCATGGGTGCGCGCCATGGCGCACAGGGCCTGCAGGTCGACTACTCGCACCAAAGGATTGGTGGGCGTTTCAATCCAAAGCAACTTTGTGTTCGGCTTCATAGCCTTTTTTACGACATCCAAATCTGACATATCGACGAAGTCAGACGTAATCCCAAAGGGACCAAAAACCTGTCGCATTAGGCGATAGGTTCCGCCGTACAAATCGTTCGAAGCCACAATGTGATCTCCCGGGCGAAGGCAGCGAACAATGGCATCCGTTGCAGCGACGCCAGACGAAAAACACATTCCATATTTGGCGGACTCCAGTGCAGCCAAATTGCCTTCCAAAGCAGACCGGGTTGGGTTAGTAACTCGGGCATACTCATGGCCCTTGTGCACGCCTGGCGCTGACTGTGCATACGTCGAAGTTTGATAGATGGGTGTCATGACCGCGCCCGTTGTGGGATCGGGTGCCTGTCCGGCATGAACGGCTTTGGTGCCAAGACCCATTTTATTAAGACTTTCGGACTTCATAGTTAACCGTTTTAATGGACTTCTGAACAAATAGGGTATAAAAGTGGGGCCGGGTTGCTACGCAACCCGGCCCCATAAACTATCGATTGAATGCGATGAACATGCTCCGATGAGTCCTGATCATCAAGCCTTTCAATTAATTATTTGAATCGGAATAGCCCGCGCATTGAGCAACCGATTTGGCTTTATCCAACTCGTTGACCTGAACGTAAGATTGGTACAATGCAGCGCATACGCCTTGTGCATCTTCGCCTGCACCTTCAAGAATACGTTTTGCGTTTTCCAAGGGCGCGACAGCCGCACCAAACAATTCCTTTCTACGATCGCCAAGCGCGATAATTTCGCCTTCGCGTTTTTGAATTTCGTCACGGCTCAAATTGTCACGTTCTGCACGAAGTTTGTCGTCCATTTCGCCGATCTGAGCATTTACGTCAACGGCCATGTTGATGTACGCAGCACCTAGGTTGTAATGTGCATTTCCGTAATCCGCATCAAGGGCGATGGCTGACTCCAATTGAGCGACAGCTTCTTCGTAACGCTCCACCTGAACCAACAAAGATCCGTAATTGTAGCGATACAACTTGTTGTCTGGTTCACGATCAACAGCATCTTTGTAGCGATCCAACGCTTTGTCAATCTGGCCACTCAATTGGTAAGCATTCAACAACTCCGTCTGAATGTCTGCATTCTCAGGATACATCTCGTTGGCTTTTTCCAAAAGAGCGATGCCTTCTGATGGGCGGTCGTAGGTCTGATACAAACCAGCTAAAAATCTATAGGAATCGGCTTCTGTATCGCCAGCTGCTAGTGCCCGTTCAAATGGGACAATCGCATTTTCTGGCTGATTGGCATTCATATAAGCATAGGCTTCATTCACGAAAGCAGCAGAAGAGTCCGGGAATATTTCGCCCGACGTATTGAAATAACGTGCGGCGGTAACAAACTCCGTGTCGTCATTTTTACCGCGATTAAACGCTTGAATACCTCTGGTAAATTCGCTCGCGTACGCAAACCGCAGGCCATTTGTGACCGTTTCCGTCAACAACGGGTCAATCGATTTGGCTTGGTTGAACGACTCAATCATGGACATGATCAGCGCAATGTGCTCATCTGGATCCATGTTTGCAAACGCTTTTTCAGATAAAACACGGCCTTTTAGCTCAAGTGCTTCCGAATTGGAAGGGTCTTTATCCAATGCAATTTGGAGGTTTCCAAGGGCGCGATCATAGTCTTGATTGCGCAAATCTAGCTTAGCACCTTCAACATTTGGATCGCTTGAGCAACCGTCAGCTCCTGCAATAAGGAAAATGGCTAAAAAAAGGCTTAAAAGAATAGGGAATCTCTTCATGACTACCATTTTTGGTATCGTTCATTCGTCAAGTGAAGTGCACCTGGAAGGACTCAATTGGTGGCATGGTCCTTTTATGGAGTTTTGTGAAACTCCACCCGAGCACACGTGGTTACGGCTACATAATAACCTAGTTTGAAGGTACTATACCTTTTGAGTTCAAACAAGGTTTAATCAAGAGTTCTTAGTCTAGACCATCACAGTTCCTTGGAGTTGCTTCCAAAAAGCGTTAATTGTCTGCCATGTTGCCTGAATCTGCCTCCGTTCCTGCCTACTCCAGCGTAAAAACCCTGCTTAATGGGCTTTTTGATTATGCGGGTCTATTTCCTCCAGCATCGCTTCCTTTAGAAGACGCCATTAAAGAATACATGGCTCACCGTGGGCACCCTGATGCCTGGATGCTGGGCCCCTTTGTAGTTCCTGTGGGGCTTTTGGACAATTTTGCTTCGCTTCTAGCCCCATGCGAGCTCGACTCCCCTATCGCTGTCGACATTTTGCTCAGCGCAGGGCGCAATGAGGAGCGTTTCCTACCGGACCTTTCTTCCGAATTAGCCATCTGTGCCCGGTTTCGGGATACGTACGAGCATATCATTGCGGTAGAAGCGTTCGAATTCAAGTTTCCATCCCAAGCTTTTCATAGTGTGAACGAGGTGGTTGCCCAATTTTCAGCATTAGGATTTGATCAGCAAGCCTTGTATGGAGAGATGATTCGTGACGCTTCGTTTTCGAGCAACTTGCCGATCTATTTCATGACGCTGGCCCAAACGTCGGGCCAAATTATGGGCAAGATTCGCTGTGGCGGCATGGCTGAGACCGATTTTCCGACCACTGCAGAGCTAGCTGAGTATATTTATACGGCCACAAAACTTGCCTATCCGTTTAAAGCCACAGCTGGATTGCATCATCCCATTCGATTTTACAATGCCCAACAAAGCGTTCGCATGCATGGGTTCATTAACGTTCTGTTTGCCTCAACCCTCGCGAGGGTTCACGCCCTTTTACCGGATGAAATTGAACGGATCTTAGAAGATGAAAACCCCAATTCTTTCGTATTCTCCCCTGCTGGTATTCAATGGCAGCAGTTAAAGGCTACGAATACCCAGTTTATTGAACAGCGCCGATTGTTAACACGATCCATTGGAAGTTGTAGTTTTGACGAGCCCCGAGCCGATTTAACTGAATTAGGCTGGCTTACACACGAAGAATAGTCCGATATGCAGTCCTTTATCCAAGTTTCTCCCGATAGCGATTTCCCTATTCAGAATTTGCCTTACGGAATTTTCGTCCCCGATGGCAGTACCAGGCCGCGTCCAGGCACCGCGATCGGCGACTGGGTTTTGGATCTGGATGCGATGGAAAAGGCGGGGATTCTGCCAACTAGCGTGTTTTCTGGGGATTCCCTCAATGCCTTCATGGCCGCTGGAAGAGCCACCTGGACCCAAGTTAGGAGCATTCTGCAATCCATTCTTTCGTCAGATAATCCACGATTAAGGGATGAAATGGATCTGAGATCCTTGTCGATGTTTCCTCAATCAGCGGTCACAATGCTGCTGCCGGCCCAAATTGGTGATTACACCGATTTCTATTCGTCCAAAGAGCATGCTACAAACGTGGGGTGTTTATTTCGCGATCCCGCTAATGCATTGTTGC
>JAURGV010000349.1 GCA_030833605.1 Rhodothermales bacterium | reverse complement strand
CCGCTTCCTTCGCTCGGTCTGTGACACGTCGTAAACTTTGTAGGCCATCGGGGAAGCTTTCTGCATTCAACCCAAAATGACCCCACGTATCAAATGGACCGTCGTGATATAAATACCTAAGGCCCGCTTTTTGGGTGATAGATAGCGCCTCCTCTAAAGTAGACTCCCCAAAATTCATGATGATGTAGGCCGCATTCGCCGACCGGGCTTTTTTGCCCCACGTTCCATCGATCATCGGATGAGGTAGACCTTCGGCCAGTTCTATCGCACCAATCGTGTCTAACGTTTCCCCAACCGGAACGCCGAATAAGGCAATTTTAGACCCCACTACGCCCCCATCGTTGTACGCGGGGGCTACATAGGCATCGTACCCACGGTTTGGAATCACGCGAGGGTGCAATCGATTTCGCGTGTACGCTTGAAACGTACTGCCCATTGAATCGGGTTTTGCAGCTTCTACCCGGTACAATACCTCTCGAGATAAGGACGGATCGAGATCATGAAACTGCCCGCTTTCAAATATATCCATCTCTGGCATGGCATCGTTTTCATTCCACGGATATCCCCCCAGCGTCCGAATATTGAGTGCCTGAAGGCCAATGGCAAACTCCTCCCCCCGTGCGATACCAACGGTTTCGCCAATGGACGTATTAATAGTGGTGGCGAACGGTCCCCAAAGCACTAGATCAAGCGAATCCGCATTAATTAAACTCGTTAGCTCAAAAACAATGTGAGTTGCTTTTTCCGTGATCGAGATGTGAGCGACATACCCTCCTGGGTAATACAAGTCCAAACCATCACCCACAGCAACAGCTTTATCAGGCACGGCGTACTCACCATTTTTACGTAATTGTAACAAAGGCGACGATCGGGATTCATAATCCTTACCATTGGTCCAGTCTTGAAATCGTGTGATTTGCCCTTTTTCCGAAATAACAATCCTAAATGCGTCGGATCGGACTACGAGCGCTTGGTTTTCCGAGCATGCAGAAAACAACAATACCAGGACTAACCCTAGTAAGGGCAGGACCCTTTCACGACCAGCAAAACCAGCCCGTAATGTGGATTTTGGCAAACGAACGGAACGGATAGACATAGTTAATCTCGGGAACGATTGGGGCGTAGGAGAAGATAAAACATGACCATCGGAATTCACCATGCACGATCATAATACAAAGCGGTACATAATGCGACTTTTTTTGCCAACAACACTGCTCATTGTAGGAGTCTTGGTCCTGAGTTCTTGCGCTAATTTGCCGATGGCAGATCTCACCAACATACTGAAAGGGGATGCCCCTTTAACGGAAGAAAAAGTGGCCCGCGGACTACGGGAAGCCCTTTCAATCGGCACTCAGCGCACATCGTCAAGCTTATCAAC
>JAURGV010000348.1 GCA_030833605.1 Rhodothermales bacterium | reverse complement strand
TCGATCTTGATGTGGTGTATCACGGCAATCCGTTAGAAACCGGCTTTGGGGCGTTTACGTCGATTTCGAACCAGCCAGGGAAGCCCAACACCATTTGGACCCTGTCGGAACCCTATGGGGCCCGTGAATGGTGGCCCGTGGATGGTAACATGGCTGATAAAGCCGATTCGGTTCGGGTAACCGTTCACGTTCCGGCGCCAATGACCGTAGCTTCGAATGGCGTTTTAAAAAGCCGCATCAACCACACGGATGGATCGACCACCTTTGATTGGATGCACCGATACCCGATTTCGCCCTATCTAATTTCGCTAGCGATTGGGGAGTACGACGAATATGTCCAGTCGTATATAAGACCACTGGATCTTGCCATGAAATACGGCAACCGGACCTTTCCCATTCAGCACTTTGCCTATAAAGGAAGTGACGCTTTTCAGGGTATTTCCACAACGAGCGGATGGCATTTAGCATTGGAAATGATGCCTGTTTTCGAAGAGTAGATGGGTCCCTATCCCTTTGAAAAAGAAAAATATGGACACGCGCATGTGACGTTTAAGGGGGGAATGGAACATCAAACCATTTCTTCCATGGGAAATATTGGCGCAGAGCTCATTGCCCATGAACTGGCTCATCAGTGGTTTGGTGATATGGTAACGCCGTCGAGATGGCGGGATATCTGGCTGAACGAGGGGTTTGCCACCATGAGTAAGTTTTTCATTTATGAATCGAGTCCCAAATACGAAGGCCTCAAAGCGCTTTTTAGCCGGATATATTATGAGCGCGCGTTGCTCTCCGACGGGCCTCTGGTTTCAGACGACACCACGAGTGTGCCTGACCTGTTTTCGTTTTCCAGAATATACGCGAAGGGATACATGGTCCTTCGTATGATTAGAGGCATCGTTGGCGATGACGTATTTAAGACGGTTCTACAGACGTATCTGAGGGATCCGGATCACGCATACAAATCCGTTACCACCGACGATTTCAAGCAGACGCTCGAAAGAGTTTCCGGGCGGTCATTTGACACGTTCTTTAATCAATGGGTGTATTCGGATTCAGGTGTCCCTCGATATTCCGTAACCCTGTCTTCCCTGGAGAGCAGTGGGTCCTCGGGATACGTCGCCGAGATCACCATCCAACAGGACGAAACCGGGAGTCCGGTTTTTGACCTGCCGGTGTGGGTGAAAATCAAAACGGCCGGTCGAGAGGTGTTGGTACAGTTGGAAAACAATCAACGCCAACAACACTATTCGATTGAGGTAGAAGGCCAGCCCTTGGCGGTGGAAGTAGATCCGTTCAAGTGGATTTTGAGACAGGAATCGGTAACGTCAACGGGTATGGAATCGGATGATACCCTACCGTTCGATCCGCTATTTTCGGTTTATCCCAATCCCTCGAGCGGATCATTTTCTGTCCAATGG
>JAURGV010000347.1 GCA_030833605.1 Rhodothermales bacterium | reverse complement strand
GGCGATAGCCGCACGTCGATGATTATTGCAGCCGCTCTTATCGAGGGTGTTGCTCTATTCGGCCTGGTTATCTGCATTATCCTCGCTACTAAGTAAGGAATGGCGGCGTAAAGCCGTTTATTATTCATCGATTTGGTTTTTAAAGACTGAATCGTTCGGGTGTACTTCGACGTTCGGAATACACTGCAATTAACCTGTACGACCCACGATGATCGTATTAGCAGCAGACCTACTTGCTCCAGACTTCGGACTCATCATCTGGATTGCCATCACATTTGGGCTTTTGCTCTTTGTGTTGACCAAATTCGCATGGAAACCGATCACATCAGCTCTTTCAGAGCGTGAGACCACCATCCATGAGTCTTTGGCTCAGGCTGAAAAAGCGTTGGCGGAAGCCAAGCAGCTACAGGCTGATAATTCAAAGGCCAGACGTGATGCCGAAGCACAAGCACAGTCAATCATCCGGGAAGCCCGGGAAGAAGCTGAGCGCGTGCGCACGGAGGAAGTAGACAAAACACGCAGCCAAATTAAACAGTTGCAAGATCAAGCTCAGGCTGAAATCGCACGTGAAAAAGACAGTGCGCTTAGCAGCTTGCGTCAGGAAGTCGCGGATCTAGCGATCCGCGCTGCAGAAAAAATCTTGCGCGAAAATTTGGATGCAGATCGCCAGAAGAAAATTGTTGACAATTTTCTAGGCGACCTAACAAAAAACTGATTGGTCTCCCTTGCGGGAGTTCGATACGGCAGTAAACAATGAGCGAAATCACAATATCTCGTAGATACGCCCAGGCACTCGGAGAACGAGCGGCCCAGGCAGGTGTCATAGATCGTGTGGACCAAGACATTTCACTGATCAGTGAAAGTTTAAAAGGTTCGCGTGAGCTTACGGGAATATTTGAAAGTCCAATTGTTTCTCGGGAAAAGAAAGCGGATGTATTCCGGGCTCTTTTTACCGGGAAAATTGATGACGTAACGCTTCGGTTCCTCCACGTTTTGGTTGAAAAACGTCGTGAAGACCTGTTTCCTGCCATCGTACATGCTTACCAAGAATTGCGCGACAAGGAGTTAGGAGTTTTGGGCGTTTCAGCTCGAACAGCCCTTTCCCTTTCTTCCGAAGACGAAAAAGCTTTGGCTGCATCCTTGGAAAAGCTAACCGGCAAAAAAATTCGGTTGACCGCGAAGGTCGATGCCACTCTATTGGGTGGAATCGTCATTCGAGTTGGTGACACCGTGTACGATGCCAGTGTATCCAATCAGTTGGCAACATTGCGAGTACGTCTCGAAGCGGGCGCTTTGGCGTAACGTAAGGACTTGAATAGTTGATTTTAGCATGATGGACGCAGGTCCGTCTGAACAGAAACAAACGAATAACGATGGCAACGGCAATCAGACCGGATGAAGTCACCGCTGTTTTAAACCGCGAA
>JAURGV010000346.1 GCA_030833605.1 Rhodothermales bacterium | reverse complement strand
TATGCAGACTTCAAATGATTCGTGGACGCATTTCCACGATATGGCGTTGATTTTCTTGGCTTTAGCCTTTTCAGCCGACGAATCGTTGTCAGACGGCGAGGTTGATGCCATATCATCGTCGCTTAAAGCCTGGAAGCCTAATGCGACCGACCACGACGTCCATGAAATTGTTCTAGAAGCAGCCTCTGTGTTTTTCGAATCAGACCCTGATGAAGAAATCGTCCAGTCGGTTCGTTCATTAGGGGAAGCATTTAATCTGGAGCAACGACGTCAATTGTTGGAAGACGCCATGCGATTGGCGGAAGCAGATGGCGTTTTACTCAACTCTGAGCAGAATGTATTGTCCATTCTAGCCTCTGTTTGGGATATAAAAGCCACAAAAGATCGGTTAATTGATGAATCAACCGCTCGATTGGAAGGCGATCCAGCATGGAGCGTAATGCACGATATTGCACTCATGTACCTCATTATGGCGCATGGTACAGATGGATCTTTGTCTGACGTTGAAATAAAAACCATGATCGAACGTCTAGGAGAATGGGAGCCCGGCTTGGACGAAGAAGCTATTCGGTCCATTCTGAGGACTTCCCTAGAGTATTATGCTCAGAGCCCAAACGAAAATGATATCAAAGATTCCGTTCTGGCGATAAAAAATGCACTCCCTAGAGCGCAACGCCTTGTGGTATTGGATGACTTGGTCACCATCGCAAAAGCCGATGGAACAGTCAAAGTAGGGGAGAAGGAGATTATAGAAATGCTTTCGTCCGCATGGAATGTCGATGTTAGAATCGCGTTTTAAGCGGAAGCATTCAAGATATCCTGAATAATGGTCAAGTGATGCCCAGTATGAATAGCCATAAAGGTGATCACTTCATCCCGATACATCACGTTCATAATGGGATGAATGATGGTTGACGTTGGAGCTAATTCTAATGGGTTTCCCAATCTAGACCGGGTTTTTGCTAGGACCCTCGCAAGATGCGACGGATCAGGATTGTCACTAGGTCGAGATATTTCAGGCGCCTGAACCGCGCCTCGAGGAAAACTACCTGTCGATAAAACCAGGTCTCTGTATGCATTTGCAGGTCTTTCGCCTGTTCCGGGATGTTCTTTTTTCAACGCTAAACTCATGCCAGACAACGCGATAAGCGAATGTTCGATATGCTGACCAACACTCCAGCCGCTTAATTCAGGTCGACGCACGGCTGCCGAAGCAATCAGGCCATCTAAGCTATCCAGCTGCTGATATAAACGATCTAAGGTGTCTTGCATAAGAATACCGGGCTTGGGGTTTTAGGAAACACGTTAACATCAGGCCATATAAGACACAAATGGTTTCCTCTTAAGACTTTACTTTAAGTCATCAGGGCGGTTTGATGGACGTTGCTTGGCTACACCTGAAAGCTCAACGGTTGCCGTTGGATTTGGTTTTTGATTCGTTTCAGTTCGATTTTGATCGTACTGAGGAACGCCAAATCCTACAAC
>JAURGV010000345.1 GCA_030833605.1 Rhodothermales bacterium | reverse complement strand
CAGAAAGGGTATAAAAGGACGAGGGAAATGGCTAACTCTCATTGGAGTCGCCATTCCCCTCGTATTCCTACTTATCTATTTCTAATCGACCTGCGCCAAATCGCTCGGAGTAAACCGAATTACAAACAGTAATAAACGGAATTAGTTACCGCTGTACTGCGCTGGAATCGGTGCATTTGGAGTCGCTCCTTGCCAAAAAATATTGATCACCCACCAACGCGAGCCGTCGTTAAACAGTTGGAAGCTATTGATACCTCTTTGGAACGGCTCAACATCTTCTAGCGTGAACCGAGAGTCGTAGGTGCTAAAAATGTGGGCAATGTTGCCAAATCGTTCTTCCACGCGATGGGTCTCGGATTCAAAAAAGCCACGGGTCATCAAAGTGGGCCCCGCGCGTTCGATATATTCTTCGATGGTCCAATAGGTTGCGCCACACTGGTTTTGGGCATTGCATCCACTTGGAATGAGCTTAGCATCCGGATGAAAAAGGCTCCGAAATCGATCCCAATCCCGTTCTACGTCTTTTCCACCTGATATCACGTCATAAACAGCCGCCATTATCGCGTCGACCGACTCAACGTCTTGGGGAAGGGCTTTGGGTGGCGCGGATTGATCTTGGGCATAAGCCGGGACCAGCACCATGAACGTGAAAAGTACCAGTAATAAGCAGGATTTGACGCTTTTTGGCATGGGAAATACCTCTTGACGGAAAAAATGAATGTTTAGAATACGGCGTTGGCCGGAAAATAGTTACCCGTCTCGGCCGTCAATTACTTTTCGTCTTTGGCTGCTCTGGATGTCCACGGATTTACTGCCGCGGCTTCTTGGGCTTCGCGTCGCATCCGGTCTTTTTCACGTTGCCCATCGTACATGTCGTAACGCGCTAAACGACCTTCCAAGGCTCCATTGACCAGCTCTTTTTTCCACGTTGCCCGAAGGCCAACGGTTTTGAGCAGTTCAGGCTTACCAACGTAAATGTAGGCAGTGCTGCCCGCGCATTTCTGTTTGAAGAAGTCTCCCAGCTCTTTGTAGAATTCTTCTACTGGGGTACGGCCACTAATGCGGATGCCATACGGAGGATTGGTTGCTAATACGCCGCCTTCGAAAGGAGGCAAATCCGCGTAATCGCTCTGTTTGAGATTGACGAGGCTCCCATGTGGTAATCGGGCCAAGTTCTTTCGGGCCGTTCCGATTGCTTTGCTGTCAATATCAGAGCCGGAAATAAGTCCTTTTTCAATTGGATGAATCGCGGCGTCAATCGCTTTACGTTGAGGTCCCCAGGCCCACGCGTCAAAATCGGGGAACGCTTCAAATCCGAACGATGCATGTAAATAACCTGCCGGGATTTTACAAGCGGCCATCAGTGCCTCGGCTAAAATAGTCCCAGAACCGCACATGGGATCCATGAAAGGTTTGTCACCTTTCCATTCCGTCATCCGAACAATCGCCGCCGCCACCGTTTCTTGAATCGGCGCTTCTAAAGCATCCAAACGGTAACCTCGACGGTGCATGGAGCGGCCGGATGCGTCCAGACTCACCGTTGCGCGGTTGTTTTCAATATGAAGGTTAATCGAGACATCAGGATTGAATCTGTCCACATCCGGCCGCGACCCCACTTGATCCCGAATGCTGTCTACAATCGCGTCTTTTAGCTTCAGTGAAGCATATTT
>JAURGV010000344.1 GCA_030833605.1 Rhodothermales bacterium | reverse complement strand
GATGGCATCCCTACGAAAAAGAATCGCATGGCGCGGCGCAGTTTAGTGCATGGGAGACCATGCAGCGCTCACATGCTATTGCCAACGGATGTTTTGTCGTTGCGATTAATCGTATTGGATTTGAACCCACCCAACCCGGTGGTTCGCATCCCGAGGGTATTCAATTTTGGGGTCAAACCTTTGTTGTTGGCCCTGATGGCGTGAAAATAAATCAAGGCAGCGTCGATAAGGAACAGATCGTAGGTGCCCATATCGATACGTCTAGGATTGCAGAGCAACGACACGGCTGGCCCTTCCTACGGGATCGCCGAACCGATATGTATGGCGGTCTGACTAAATTACTGGACGATTGATGGCCGCTTCTTCGACTGCTAGCGCTGTTTTCCCTGCTGAATGGGCACCACACGCGGCTACCTGGTTCACCTGGCCAACCAACGTGGATACCTGGACCAATGTAATGGATCCGGTTAGACGGCGACTCGCCGAAGCCATGAAGGTCATAGCCGAAGGTGAAATGGTTTTTGTGAACGTAAGCTCGGAGGAGGAAGCAAAGGAAGTTCATGCCTACACCGATCACCACAAAAACGTAATTACGCTTGATTTGCCGTCCAACGATTCGTGGTGCCGAGATCACGGAACGACCTTCCTTCTAAAAGGCACGGAGCTCCGCGCGGTTACGTGGCATTACAACGCTTGGGGAGGAAAATATCCCCCCTTCGATTTGGACGAAGAAATGGGTTCAAGGATGGCTGCCAAACTGGGTATCCGGGCCGTCCAATCCCCTATTACGTTAGAAGGTGGAGCGCTAGAATCGAACGGAGAGGGAATTTTGTTGACCACCGCTTCGTGCGTACTCAATCCCAATAGAAACCCTACCCTCTCGAAGTCACAGGCAGAAGAAGAATTGATTCGTCAATTAGGGACACCCCACATTGCGTGGTTGGAAGGGGATCTTGAAGGCGACGATACGGACGGTCATATCGATAATTTGGCGCGTTTTGTAAATACGTCGACAGTGCTATTACCCCGTTCCCTTGCGACCAAAGCCAATTTGCTCGCGCTTGAGGACGTTGGGAGCCGGGCTGGCAAAGTCATCCAGGTCGATTTTCTACCGGAAGCGGCTAGTCATTCCTATCAGGGCGATCTCCTACCCTGCTCCCACATGAATTTCTTGATCGCCAATTCTTGTGTGATTTTACCGGCCTACGGAGGGCCTTCTGATCAAGAAGCTAGCGAGATTTTAGCCTCGTATTTCCCGGACAAGACCATTTACGCGTTGGACTGTAAGGATGTAATTCGAGGCCTCGGCGCCATCCACTGCTTAACACAGCAAGTCCCTATGTTTGAAGGGTTTAAAGGGCTTTCAAACGAGATTTAGAGCGCTTTCTATTAAAGCAGCGGCTCCTTTTTTGATATAAGAAAGCGGGTTGGGCGCCTTCGGCGCCCAACCCGCTTTTACATTCTTAACCGTTCGTCACATCCTAATAGATGTCATGAACTGTATTGTAGACGTTGAAGTGACCGGTCGGCGTACGAACCCAGTCCCCTGTGATCTCGTTTTTGAGCGTCAACGTTTTATCGTCAAATACGAGCACTGCAGTCACTTCTTCTTTCGTACCCCAAACAGAGACCCAAACCGTGTACGAAAGGGTTGGTATAACGACACCCAATACCAACAAAAGCCATGGATTATCCATTAGCTTTTGC
>JAURGV010000343.1 GCA_030833605.1 Rhodothermales bacterium | reverse complement strand
TAGCCGCTGGCGATATTACCGCTATGGGCTTTGACGGTCTATTCCAGCAAGTCGCCATGATTAGCGGTGGAGCTGGTATTCTAGCCGTTCTTTTGGCCTTCCCGCTTCGCAAACTCGCAGGCGGCGTCGAATAACGTGAATTACGGCTTCGAATAAACGCCACTCGAGATGGAGTAAAATGAAAGAGGGCGGGGCGCAAGGCGATTGAAAATCGCCCCGCGCCCCGCCCTCTCTTTTGATGTCTAATGCTATCCGATTAAGACGTCGACTCGTTTAGAACGATGGCGCAATACGCAACCAAACCGATGGCTGCATCCCGGTGCCTACATCTTTGGTCGGCCAGGTAACTTCTAAACGGAATGCCCTATCGTCAAAAGCCAATCCGAACCCGGCTGACGCAATCACATCGTCCATTTCAAACGAGTTGGTTCCAAACGAATTGGTCCAACCAGCGTCAAAAAGACCCAAAATGGCCATGTCGCCAATGAGTTCGTCCAATATAGCAGGCTCATACAGAGCCAATTCTGCGTTGGCCATAAGCATTCGTGTGCCCAAAAAGCTGTTTTGGTTGTACGAACGAACCGAGCCTACACCGCCCATGGTAAACGCTTTCTGTACAGGAACAGTACCTTCGGTAAAGCCACCTCTAAATCGAAGGGACAACCCTGTGTCCTGGGTCAGCATAACGTACGAACGGACATCCCCGACGAATCTGGAAAAATCAAAGTCTCCGCCTAAGCCCTGGCCAATTTCAGCCTCTAGTCGAACGGCTCCACCACGTGGCCTGTCGTTGAACGAACGAACCTGACCGCCTTCAAGCGACATCACAATGGAACGCATATCGCCTTCCACAATGCTTGGGTTCGGACGGAAATCATTGTTTCCAAACAACGACCAAGAGGTTTCATTCGACAAACTCGAATATTGATCGGCTCGATACCCTACGCTCAACTGAGCAAAACGGGTGATGCGACTTACGGCATACCCCGTCCATCCTTCCGTGTGGTAATAGTCGAAGAAGTCATGCTCAAAAAAGAACGCTGCAGCAGAATTTTCGGCCCATGATGACTTCCACAAGTCGTCAGTTGTGGTGTTTTTATGGTAAGAGCCCCCAATTTTAACATCGAAATCGTCATTTTTGTACATCGATCCAAAGCGAGACTCAGCTCCGATCTCGTATTGCCAATCTTTTGACCCAAATCCATATCCAAACTGGCCAAAAAATCGTCCACGATCGCTTTCATGCCACTCCAGTGGATCCCGGGCTACGCCTAAAAACAGTCCTTCCACCCGGTTGTAGCGAATCGATTCAATCTCTCTATAAAGTCCGTTTTCGCGGAAAGGCCAACGGGCTCTTAGTTCGCCGGCAAATGAGGTGCCCGCGGTGTAGCGATGGATTCTTGGGTCCCAGTTTCGTTTTCTAGCCTCATCCTCATCGTTGTTATCCTCTTCGGAGTGGATCGAAATCCCGTTTAGTCGATCGAGGAATTTTCTGGTTCGTTTTTTAGCCGTGGATTTTTCCCACTTGTCGTCGTCATCCCACCATCCTTCATCGGTGGTCCGGATCCGAACACGGTCTTTGTCGCTTGTTATTTCATAGTCTTCAGCCGAATTACGACGAATACGGACGTCATCACCTGCCTCGGCAATGGCCTTGTCGAGGTCTCGAACGGCGTCGTTCAAGCGATCCGACAGATCATCTTCACCCCGTCGTTCAAGCGAACGGGATATACTTTCT